>JASLAI010000206.1 GCA_030147225.1 Planococcus sp. (in: firmicutes)
GCGCTTTCAAAACAGAGCAGGAATGGTAGAGAAAGAACCAGGCTTTGCGGCGATCCGCGTGCTGCGCCCGGTGAATTCGGATACTTATGTCATTTTGACATTATGGAAGGACGAGCAATCGTTCAAAGATTGGCAGGAGTCTCAGGCTTATGGTCATGCCCACGCGAAGCGCGGCACGGCTGAAGGCATCGATAAGCGTCCAAATATTTTCCCGCGTCCTTCTTTTGTGACGGTATATACAAGATAAGGAGATCCACTTTAAGCTAAATAACCGAGGAAGACCAGATGAAGTAAGCGAAAGCTGAAACATGTGGTCTTTTATTAATCTGCAGTTCCTGCCAATCCTTCATTGAAAAAAACAGCTGAGTCAAGCTATAATATAAAGGTTATCAAAGAGCAGGGAGGCGGAGAACCATGCAAAAGACAGTGACGATCAAACTGACGACGACGATCCGCCAACCGGATATGGAAGAGCAAGTGATGGTTCTGCAATCTCACGGGACGTTGACGGAGAAAAACAAGCTGCGTTATCTGCAATACGCGGAACAGCAGGATGACCTTGAAATTCGGACAACGGTTAAAATCCGGGAAGACGAAGCAGTGATTATGAGAAGCGGCGGCCTGCAGATGCGGCTACCTTTTTTATTACATAAAGAACAAACCGGCAATCTGACAAATGAACAAGGGTCGTTCATGCTGACGACAAAGGCGCATGAACTGTCGATCAGCGATACACGGTTTATGGTCCGGTACGATCTTTCACTGGGATCGGATCATGTCGGTGAATATGAAATGGAAATACAGTTTATGGAGGCTAAATGATGAATGCAGTAGAACAAGTTCAACATGCGATTAAAACAGCGTTTACGGAAGCGATTGAAAAAGCGGAATTGACGACCGAGCCGGTGGAAATCCAGCTTGAATCACCAAGAGACAAAACAAATGGCGATTATGCTACAAATATCGCTATGCAATTGACGCGTTTGGCGAAAAAACCGCCCCGTGCAATTGCTGAAGCGATCGTAGCGAACCTTGACAAAGATGCAGCGAATATCCAAACCGTGGATATTGCCGGACCGGGGTTTATCAACATCACCATTAAAAAGGATTACTTGCTGGATGTCATCAAAACCGTCCTGGAACAAAAAGCTGATTACGGCCGTTCAACAGCGGGCGGCAGCGAACGAATCCAGGTGGAATTTGTATCAGCCAACCCTACAGGCGACTTGCATTTGGGCCATGCCCGCGGATCATCAGTCGGCGATTCGCTGTGCAATGTCTTGGATTTTGCAGGCTATGACGTGTCCCGCGAATACTACATCAACGATGCCGGCAATCAAATCAATAATTTGGCTTTGTCGATCGAAGCACGTTATTTTGAAGCACTTGGCAAAGGCGACAGCATGCCGGAGGATGGCTACCGTGGACAAGACATTAAAGACATCGCAAATGATCTGGTCAAAGAACATGGCGATAAATATGTCAGCATGAGCCATGAAGAACGCTTTGAAGTGTTCCGCCAGCACGGCCTGAAAGTCGAATTGGCAAAACTGCAACAAGATTTGGCAGACTTCCGTGTAGAATTTGATGTCTGGTATTCGGAATCATCCTTGTACAAGAATGGCAAAATCGATGATGCATTAGCGAAACTACGTAAAAATGGCCATGTCTATGAAGAAGACGGAGCGACTTGGTTCCGTTCTACAACATTCGGTGACGACAAAGATCGCGTGCTCATTAAAAACGATGGCACTTACACGTATTTAATGCCGGATATTGCCTACCATGAAGATAAATTACAGCGTGGCTTTGAAAAGCTTATCAACGTCTGGGGTGCCGATCATCACGGCTACATTCCGCGTATGAAAGCAGCAATCGAGGCTCTCGGCTACGACCGTGAAACGCTTGAAGTCAGTATCATCCAAATGGTGCAATTGTACAAAGACGGCGAAAAGATGAAGATGAGCAAACGTACGGGTAAAGCCGTAACAATGCGGGAACTGGTTGAATTGGTCGGCTTGGATGCCGTGCGTTATTTCTTCGCGATGCGTTCTGGCGATACTCATATGGACTTTGATTTGGATTTGGCGGTTTCCCAGTCCAATGAAAACCCAGTTTATTACTCGCAATACGCTCATGCGCGCATCTCTTCAATTCTGCGCCAAGCACAAGAGCAGGGGTTGATGGCTTCAGAGGAAGCGTTGAACTTACTGACTTCTGAAAAAGAAATCGATGTCCTGAAGAAAATCGGAGATTTCCCGCAAGTGATCGCCGATGCAGCCAAGCAGCGCGCGCCTCACAGAGTAACTACCTATATCCATGAGTTGGCATCTAATTTCCATAGCTTCTACAACGCCAATAAAGTATTGGACGCGTCTAATCCGGAATTGACTGGCGCTCGTCTGGCGTTGATTACGGCAGTGAAAACGACTTTGGCCAACGCATTGAAAACAGTCGGTGTCGCAGCTCCAGAAAAAATGTAAGAGACAGCTATTCGATTACGTGTATAATGAAGACAAGAACCAGAACTGGATAGCAATTCATAAAGGTGCTTATGTCTAAGAACATGAGTTAAAAGGGAAGCCGGTCCAACTCCGGCGCGGTCCCGCCACTGTATGTGACAGGAATCTGCAGAATACCACTGAAGCAATGCTTTGGGAAGGTGCAGATGACGATAATCACAAGCCAGGAGACCTGCCTTTATGACAACACACCCATACGCCTGCGAGGAAAGGCCGGATGCGCATGCTTTTTTATGTCGTCCTTTCAATCCCTCGCAGATGCTGCGGGGGATTTTGTTTTGTGTAAAGAAAAGCGGAGGCAGCCATTTAGATTCGACGGGCATAATACGGTCTGGCAAAGCGGCGTTTTTTGCCGCACAGCCAGGACGGATTATGACCCTAGAATTTGGCTGCCGGAGTCTGGACAAGAAGAAATGTGTAAGCGACCGTGTAGCTCTGACGGGCATAAGGCAGATCGGCGAAGTGGCGTTTTTTCCATTTGTTTTGAACGGAACAACC
>JASLAI010000293.1 GCA_030147225.1 Planococcus sp. (in: firmicutes)
CTGATTTTTTTTGACGGAGAATCAACATGGCTGATGCATATTCTTTTGGAGAAATAAACTGCAAGCGATAAAGTTCCTTGACTTCATCTTCCATCATTTCAAGATCAGCTTTATAATCGGCGGTATAAATAATCGTGCCATAGCGCTTCAGCAATTGCATGACTTCGTATAAGTTTTTCATTCGACCACCGCCTCACTATTGATAAAGCCGCTTTCAGTATAAATGCCTTGTACCGGCAAATCATGGGCTTCCACCGGAATCGACTCTGCAATCTGGCAATCGAATGCCAAGGATCGAGTAATCCCTTGGTAATTTGCTAAAAAGCGATCGTAATAGCCACCGCCAAAACCGATTCTATAGCCTTTATTTGAAAAAACCACACCGGGTACGATCAATAGATCAATGTCATCTGGTTTTATATAGGTTGTTTTTGAGACAACTGGTTCTTTCAGTTTCATATAAACGACTTCCAGTTGACCCGTATTTTCAATGAGACGAAAATCCATGCTGCGGGTTTTCGGATGGCATTTGGGTGCAGCGACTTTTTTGCCCGCTGCCCAGCACTGCTCCATCAAGTCGAAGGTATCGACTTCAGGAAATGCAGAAATGGTCATGCCGATGGTTTCCGCTGCCAAAAATGCGGGATCATTCATCAAACGGTTGATTGCTTTTGCCGACTTTCTTCTATATTCTTCTTCTGTCATTAAATTAAGTAAGCTCAGTACTTCTTTTCGCTGTGTACCTTTATCCATTTCAGCACCTGCTCCTTTACAAAGAAAAAAGCCAAAACCCCGAAAGGTTTTGGCAATCAATGAATTACTTCGTTTCACGGTGTACTGTCATTTTCTTTTCACGTGAGCAATATTTTTTCATTTCAAGACGCTCAGGGTTGTTGCGCTTATTTTTAACAGTGCTGTAGTTACGTTCGCTACATTCTGTACAAGCTAAAGTGATGTTAACACGCATCGGTATCCCTCCTAATTCTTTCAAAGATCATTTATAAATAAGCGTGATCTATACGACTTAATTATTATAGCATATTCCACAGCAAAGTCTACTCTAAAAACCTATTTAATTATACCTTTCCAAATAAAAAGAAAGACCGGCAGCTTTTTCGCTCCCGGCAATAATTTATCCCTCTTCTAGGGCTATAAATTTTCTCGACTTTCTGGTATATCTCCAGATTGGCGCTTCTTTTTATTTGTTCAAATCATAATGCTGTCCACGAACTAAGTAAAACAATTGCTCAGCGATATTGGTCGCATGATCGGCAGATCGTTCCATATAGCGGCTAATAAACGCCAATTGAGTAATCTGGCTAAGGCGCCCCGGATTTTCTCCACCGGCACGCATCAATTTACGGATTACGTCTCCGTATAATTCATCTACCTGATCATCCAGTTCCGCTATCTCTTTCGCCTTAATAACGTCTTCTTCAACAAATGCATCGATGACCTGACGAAGCATGGCGACTGCCAACTTTTGCATCTGCTGAATCTGCCCAATTTGCGGAAGCAGTTCTTGGTTGCCTATGCGGATGGTTTCTTTAGCGATATTAACCGCATAGTCGCCGACGCGCTCCATATCAGATGCCACTTTAATGGTAACGACGAGACGCCTTAAATCAGTAGCGACTGGAGATTGCTTGGCAATTAATAAAATAACACGGTCATTGATAAATTCTTCCAGCTGATTAATATCTTTATCGTCTTCAATCACTTCAAGTGCTGCATCCACATCTTGATTGATCAATGCTTCCATCGATTTATTCAAGGCATTGACCGCCATTGTACTCAAATTTATCAATTGTTCTTGTGCAGAATTAAGTTCGAAATCAAATTTTTCGCGTACGGACAAAAGTTCCGCCTCCTTCCATCAACCGAATCGGCCTGAAATATAATCTTCCGTCCGTTTGTCGGAAGGGTTTGAAAAGATGGTGTCCGTATGGTCAAATTCCACTACTTCTCCATTTAAGAAGAATGCCGTTTTATCTGAAATCCGTGCGGCCTGTTGCATATTGTGTGTAACAATGATGATGCTATAGTCTTTTTTCAGTTCTTGAACCAGTTCTTCCACTTTTAATGTAGAAATCGGATCCAAAGCCGAAGTCGGTTCATCCATAAGGATGACATCCGGTTCGATTGCAAGTGCACGGGCAATGCAAATTCGCTGTTGCTGTCCGCCTGAAATGCTGTAGGCATTTTCATTTAAGCGATCTTTTACTTCATCCCAAATGGCTGCTCCACGCAAACTTTTTTCAACGATTTCATCCAAGATATTCTTATTTTTAATGCCGTGAATTCTTGTTCCGTAGGCAACATTGTCATAGATGGACTTCGGGAACGGATTCGGTTTTTGGAAAACCATACCGACGCGCGTACGAAGTTCTTCCACTCCGTAATCCTGGTCAAAAATATTGCGTCCCCGGTATAGAATCTCACCAGAAGTTTTAACCGAAGTCACCAATTCCACCATACGGTTCAATGTCTTGATATAAGTCGATTTACCGCATCCCGAAGGTCCAATAATCGCAGTAACTTCGTTTTCCATAATCTCCAAGTCAATATTCTTTAAAGCGTGATTGCTGCCATACCAAAGGTTAAGTTGCTTCGTTTCGTAAACAGCCTTTTTTGAGGGCTGGTTTGTTACTGTCTCAATTACTGGTTTCTTAGTAATAATGGTTGTCATTTGCAGAACCCCTTCCACATAATTAGCCTTAATAGCGTTTATCGAATTTGTTGCGGATGATGACAGCGATGGAATTCATAAACAGCAGCACAGCCATTAAAACAATGATTCCGGCGGCGGCCACGGTCTGGAATTCCTGTTGCGGACGACTCGACCAATCATAAATCTGCATTGGCAATGCTGTGAATGTGTCCATGACACCAGCTGGTAAAAACTGAATGATGACCGGTATTCCGATGACAATTAAAGGTGCTGTTTCCCCAATAGCACGTGACAGTGCCAAGATGCTGCCTGTCAGAATTCCCGGTATAGCTGCGGGAAGAATAATTTTGACGATGGTCTGCCATTTTGTGGCTCCCATTCCATAAGAGGCATCACGGAGTTCGCCCGGAACTGCCCGGATCGCTTCCTGTGAAGCCACCACGATGACGGGCAGAATCAACAGACTCATCGTGAATCCTGCAGCCAAAACACTATTGCCCAATGACAACGCCCGAACAAATATCGTCAGTCCAAGCAATCCGAACACGACTGATGGAACTCCTGCAAGGTTGGAAATATTCATGCGAATAAATGTGGTAATGCGGTTTTTTCTTGCGTACTCTTCCAGGTATATAGCTGAGCCCACACCCAAAACAATAGAAGTTGGTGCTACGACCATCATCAGCCAAAGCGATCCGACAAGCGCCGCTTTAATCCCTGCCTGTGCCGGGAAACGAGAAGCGAAGTTGGTCAAGAAGTCAATTGACAGATGTCCGGCCCCTTCTGTAACAATCCGGTAAAGTAAAATAACCAGAGCAAGCAAAGCCAGTAAAGTCGCTGCCATAAAAAGATATTTGAAGATGGCATTGATAATTAATCTGCCATCCATCCGTTTGACCACTGTCTGCTGTTCTATATATCTCATATCAGTATTCCTCCCTGAAGCGTTTCGACACGTAGCCGGCAAG
>JASLAI010000399.1 GCA_030147225.1 Planococcus sp. (in: firmicutes)
AATAACCAAACAGAAGAAAGCTATAAAAAAGTCATTCGTTTAAATTTATTGCAAGAAAAAGCATTGACTGAAGATGTTGAAGTAACAGACGAAGAAATCCAGGCACACTATGATCGTCAAGGTACAGAATTGAATGCACGCCACATTCTTGTAGCTGATGAAGAAACAGCCAACTCCATTAAGAAGGAATTGGATGAAGGCGGCGATTTTGCTGCGTTAGCTGAAGAAAACTCGACGGATACTGGATCTGCTGCAAACGGCGGAAATCTTGATTGGTTCGGTCCAGGAGCAATGGTTCCCGAGTTTGAAGAAGTCGCTTACGGACTTGAAGTAGATGAAATTAGCGAACCTGTAGCATCTGAATTTGGCTTCCACATTATCCAGGTTCTTGAAAAACGTGAAGTAGAAGATCAACCTGCTTTGGAAGATCAGAAAGAAGAGATTCGTTCTGAGATTGCTCTTTCAAAAGCGGATCAAGCCACGTTGCTTCCAAAAGTTGCTGACTTGATGAAAGAAGCAAATATTGAGATCAAAGACGAAGACCTTGAAGGTGCTTTAGAAGATATCATGAATCCACAACCTGCTCCTGAAGCTCCTGCACAATAATGAACACCAAAACCCCCTCTTCTTTTCCAAGAAGAGGGGGTTTTTTGTTAGATTTTTGGTTTGTAAAATGAACGATTGTCCAATGCAAAGACGCGTTCTGAAAACTCGCCTTCCTTGGTTTTTCCTAAGACACGATCCAGCATCATCATTTTGGCATCAATGTTATCAATGTAATGCAAAATTTCAGCTTCTTTAATCATCGGCTTTTTCGGACTGCCCCATTCTTCCTTGCCATGATGGGAAAGGATGATATGCTGCAGCAGCATGACCTCTTCTCCCTCGATTTCTAATTCTTCCGCAGCTTTTGATACTTCTGTCACCATGATGGAAATATGGCCGATCAAATTACCTTCCACGGTATACGTTGTCGCAATCGGACCAGAAAGTTCAATGACTTTGCCAATATCATGAAGGATGATCCCTGCGAACAACAAATCTTTGTTCAATCCTGGATAAATATCGACCAATGCCTTGCCCAGCTTCAGCATAGAAACCACATGATCTGCCAGACCGGACACGTAGTCATGGTGATTGCGTGTCGCAGCTGGATAGGTCAGGAATTCCTGCTGGTATTTCTTCAGTAGAAAGCGCGTGATCCGTTGAATTTGTGGGTTTTCCATTTCAAAAAGATACTTCATTACTTCTTCCAACAATTCATCGGTGGATTTTTCTGAGGATGGCATCAAGTCTGAAATTGACTGGTTTTCCTCAGGTTTGGCCGGCCGTATGCTTTTAATCCGCAATTGGTTTTTCCCTCTGTAATTATGAATCTCCCCGCCAACCCGGACAATCGTTTCTGCAGCGAAGATTTTTTCCTGTTCATCTTTCGTATCCCATAATTTTGCTTCGATATCCCCACTCTTGTCTTGCAATACCAATGAAATGAATGGATTGCCAGTAGTAGTGACTCCTTTAACTGATTGCTTAATTAGCAGGAATTCATCGATTGTCTCTCCAACTGCACGCTGTGTAATTCCTTTGGTCATGAATGAACGCTCCTTTCGGTATTGGCCACTTTAATGATTTGTGCCTTTGGCCAGGCCTGTTGCATGCTTTCATGGCAAGTGAAATAAATGAACTGATGCTCTTTTTGCAACTCTGTCACTAAGTTTATCATTTGCTGAAGCCGACTGCGATCAAAATGGACAAAAGCGTCGTCCATAATAATGGGAAACGGATGGCTCTTCTGCATAGAAACCGCCAATGAAAGCCTTAACGCCAAATACGCTTGTTCTTTGGTTGCTTGACTGAGTTCAGCAATCCGGAAATACATGCCGTCCTGCCTTTCGGCTTCAAAATAGCCATCGGTATTCATGACCAGTCCTTGATAAGCTCCAGCAGTTAACTTACTGAAATAAAGCTGGGCAGTGTCCAATACGGCTGGTAGTTTCTTTTCTTTCAACTCATCCATCGTTCTATTGATCGCTTCCACAATCGCTCTATTGACGGACCATTCGTTTGCCAGCGCTGCAAACTCAGCTTTTTTCTCTTCAAATTCTTGCAGCTTTTCTTCATAAGAAGTATCCGACACCAGTAAACGGGTCATTTGCTGTTTATCGGCCTGTTCAGCCAGCAGTCCATTTCGTTCATTTCTCAGTTTCACCAAATATGATTGCCATCGTTCTAAATTCTGATCTGCCTGATCAGGCTTCCAATCGATCGGCAACTCAATATTTCCGATGGGTTTTATTTGAGCTTCGACAAGTGACAGTTCTTTAATGAGTTGCTGTTTTTGCTCCCACTCATCCGATAACCGGTAAAAACCAAAGACATCTTCAGCATCAGCATACTCCAGCAAAGCCTGTTGTTCTTTTTCAAGCTGTTCGCTATAAGCAGTCAGCCGGTTTATTTCTTGCATTCTGTCGGCTTGCTTCTCTTTCATTTTAACCCATTTTTCCTGTTCCTGCCTGCGGTATGCCAGCTCCGAACGGATGGAAGCCATCAACTCACCAGTCGCTAATCTTTTGCCGCATGCCGATTCAGCTTTCTTAACCCAGTCTGTTTGCCGTTCTTCTAATACATGAATT
>JASLAI010000333.1 GCA_030147225.1 Planococcus sp. (in: firmicutes)
CTTCCACCCATAATATCCAGTATGTGCTGCCAGGTTTCCCATTTTAGTGCATCGGCCGGTTTACCGTCCCCAATGACACCAAAGCCCACCATCGCTCCTAAAACAGCGGCTAAGGCGATTAGCGCAACCACAATGATAATACGGAGCCAGATTGGAAACAGGCGGATTTGAACCCACCATGTTTTTTTTGGCTCTTGGGTTTCTGATGCTTCTTTTTTAGCTCTTTTCCGAATAGGAAAGTTTTTTCTCAGCTCAGCCATTCACTCCGTCAACCTTTCCATCTACTGAATTCCCGAAATCCGGGCAAAGTTCGCTCATCTCACAAGTACTCAGTAGAGATTCGTTCCCTCTGAGTGAAGTTTCACTTTATACAAACTGTAGTTATTATAACTAGAATACGCTTTTTTTGCTATCTACAATTTGGCTTTGTTTCTTTTGGCGAAAAATGTTCTCTTTTGCTTCCAACATTAAGCCGGTGCCCAGCGCAACACATTCCATTGGATTTTCTGCGATGGAAACCGGAATCTCCAACTTCTCGGCTAGCAGCTGATCCAGACCATCGAGTAAAGCGCCGCCGCCCGTCAAAATTGCCCCGCTTTCAATAATATCTGAAGCCAGCTCCGGCGGGGTTTTTTCTAATACCATCCGTGCAGCTTCCACAATCGCATGAACCGATTCTCTTAAAGCTTGTTCAATTTCCATCGAATGGAGAATCAGCGTTTTCGGATAACCTGTCAAAATATCACGTCCACGAATTTCCATTTTCTTTTCTTCACCGTCTTTAATGGCGGTACCGATTTCAAGTTTTATTTTTTCAGCAGTCTTTTCTCCGATTAACAGCTTATGGTGGTGTTTGACATACTTCATGATCTGCTGATCAAACCGATCACCGGCTGTCTTAATCGTTTCACTTGTGACAATATCACCCAAAGACAAAACTGCGACATCCGTTGTTCCGCCGCCGATATCAATAACCATGCTGGCATTCGGATGATAAATATCCAAACCGGCTCCGATAGCAGCAACTTTCGGTTCCACTTCGACATACACTCTTTTGCCGCCCGCTTTTTCTGCGACTTCCTGGATAGCATTCTGTTCAATACTTGTAACATTCGTAGGACAGCAAATCAAAATACGAGGCTTTGTCATGAAGCCTTTTAATTTCAAGATGTGAATAAAATGCTTCAGCATCGCTTCAGTGATATCAAAGTCATGAATGACTCCATCTTTCAATGGCCGAATTACATCAATATGTTTAGGCGTCCTCCCCATCATTTTGCGCGCTTCTTTCCCGACAGCTAATACTTGATTGGTCTTCCGATCCATTGCCACTACTGAAGGTTCGTTTAAGATGATTCCTTTGCCTTTAACGTATATCAATACATTTGCTGTTCCTAAATCAATTCCGATATCTTTTGAAAACATCAAGCCCGCACTCCTTCTGAACCATTTATCTCATCTCATCAACCAGTAGGGTAAAGACCTTGCTGATTGGAGTTTCTCACCATTCTATGTATTAAAAAAGATCTCTTAACTGAATATTTTATCATAGTGAGGATTGCATTGACAAAAATTCATCAATTCAGCTAATACCATTAAAAAAGCTTGCGAAGCTGATAACCAGCGCCGCAAGCCTATATGAAACGATTAGACTAATTGTTCAACTTTTT
This sequence comes from Planococcus sp. (in: firmicutes), assembly GCA_030147225.1. Taxonomy (GTDB): domain Bacteria; phylum Bacillota; class Bacilli; order Bacillales_A; family Planococcaceae; genus Planococcus. The sequence goes on from JASLAI010000333.1 coordinate 1,671, forward strand.
CTTCAGCCTGTTCAACCGTTACTCGCTCAATATCAGCGCCTAAGGCTTCCAGTTTTAAATGAAAGTTAACATAGCCACGATCTAAATGATAAAGTTCGTTGACCCGTGTAATTCCGTCTGCAGCAAGTCCAGCTAAAATCAATGCGGCTGCGGCTCTCAAATCCGTAGCTGCAACTTCAGCTCCTTGTAGAGTTGATGGGCCTTCCATGATTACTGATCGACCTTCGATTTTAACTGTTGCATTCATACGGCGGAATTCTTCCACGTGCATGAAGCGGTTTTCAAAAACCGTTTCTGTTAGGATCCCGTTGCCTGTAGCAGTCAGCATCAATGACATCATCTGTGACTGCATATCAGTTGGGAATCCTGGGTGCGGCATTGTTTTAATATCAATAGAGCGTAGTGGACGGCTTGCGCGGATGCGTAATCCCTCTTCTGTCTCTTGGATATCAACACCCATTTCACCCATTTTAGAAATTAAGGCTGTCATATGTTCAGGCACAGCATTTTCGATGATAACATCACCTTCTGTAATCGCAGCAGCAACCATAAATGTACCTGCTTCAACACGATCCGGAATGATATAGTGCTCAGCACCATGTAATTCTTCTACGCCTTCAATACGCATCGTATCTGTACCAGCACCGATAACGCGCCCACCCATTTCATTGATGTAATTAGCTACGTCAACGATTTCAGGTTCTTTGGCAGCATTTTCAATAAGTGTCGTACCTTCTGCCAAAGCGGCAGCCATCATGATGTTTTCAGTTGCCCCTACACTCGGGAAATCCAGATAGATTTTTGCCCCGCGTAAACGGCCAGTTGTTTTTGCTTCCACAAATCCGTTTCCGATCGTAATACTCGCGCCCATCGCTTCAAAACCTTTTAAGTGTTGATCGATCGGACGTGACCCTATTGCACAGCCACCTGGCAAAGCTACACGAGCAAATCCATTACGCGCAAGGACTGGTCCCATTACCAGAATCGAAGCACGCATTTTGCGCACATATTCAAATTGTGCTTCGCTTGATAAAGTTGCTGAAGAATCGATCAGCATTTCATTTTTTTCGGGAAAGTACTCAACGGATACGTTCAAGCTTTTTAACACTTCCTGAATAGTATAAACATCCGCTAAATTAGGTACTTCTTTAATAATACTTTTGCCTTCTGAAGCTAATAACGCTGCAGCTAATACCGGAAGAACTGCATTTTTAGCACCTTCCACCCGTACTTTCCCTTTTAATTTTTGGCCGCCTTTTACAATAATTTGATCCACTGATATGCCCTCCATGTGTTTAATAGTCATCTATATGTATCCCATATACGTTTAAAAGTCCAATGTCATAATTTAGAAACAAAACCTTACTTATACTAACTTTTTCTTTGGTAAAAAACAAGCAACTATACTCACATTTTGCGCTATTTTTTTATCACTACGTAATAATATTCGACAAGCTAACTCTTTTTATGTCCGTCAGGGATAAAAGTCGCATTTTAAATTGAAGCTACTAGACCTTTTCCCCTCTATCTAATGCTTAAACATTATACACAACTTTATTTCCTGGGAAATAAAATTTTTGCCGTTTTGCCATGACCATGAGCTTCAGAGCCATGGCAAAACGGCAATTTTAAAACAAATAAGGCAATTGCCTTGACCAAGTTGAAATATTTAGGAAAAAAGTAGATACCATTGTCCCGATCGCAATACTGAGGAAAATATAGAGAATTTGTGCTTGCAACACGTGGTGTTTGTGTATCCATTTTTCGAACATTACTGCACGCATTGCATAAAAAGCGACGCCGGTGAAGAAAATGTGACTGAAGATTGATATTAAAGCGGTTTGACCAATCATGGTTTCCATCTTATCCATCCTTTCGCAGGCAAACTTAAGATTCTTTGAAATTGCATGAACGAATTTTAAAACGTCCTACTCTTGTTTCTATAACTCTGTTCAACTGTCCTGCCCCATTGTATCTTTAACTTCCAATTAGAGCTCCTTGTTCTGCTTCAACATTGCATCGTTCAATAGAAAAAGCGGACAAAAGTCGAATGCCCTTCTGTCCGCTTCATTTCTTTATTGTCAAGCTTCAGCGGCCAACTCCTTGGGGTCTTAAGTCAGCCTAGCTGGACGGCTGAAAAACGCCGCTTCGCCATTCTGCCTTAAGCCCGTCGGAGCTGAATGGCCGCTTGCGCTTTTCTTATTGTCTAGCTTCAGCGCCTAGATTCTAGGGTCATAAGTCATTCCAGCTGGGTGGCAAAGAGCGCCACTTCGCTGGTCTGCCTTATGCCCGTCGAATCTACACAGGCGCTTAGACTTTTCTTTAAATGTTACCCTCATAAACGTTGATACGATTCATCGCACGCTTTAACGCCAATTCTGCACGTTTAAAGTCGATTTCATTTTTATTTGCCTGCAAAAGTGATTCTGCACGTTTAGCGGATTCCTGAGCACGTGCCAGATCGATGTCTGTTGCGCGTTCAGCCGATTGTGCAAGAATGGTCACTTTTTCAGGGCGAATTTCAAGAAATCCGCCGTTTACAGCAACCAATTCTGTCGAGTTCTCTTTTTTCAATCGGACTGCACCGATTCCAAGAGGAGCGACTGTCGGAATGTGGCCGGGCAGAACGCCCATTTCGCCTGTTGCTGTAACTGCAATAACCATAGATACTTCTGAATCGTATACCGGGCCGTCGGGAGTGACAATATTGACTGTAATGGTCTTCATTTTTTTCCCTCCTGGTCCCTGGTTTTAGACTTCTACGCCCATGCCTTTTGCTTTTGCAATAACATCTTCAATGCGTCCGACTAAACGGAAAGCATCTTCTGGCAAGTGGTCATATTTTCCATCAAGAATTTCTCTGAACCCTTTGATCGTTTCTTGAACAGGAACATAAGAACCTTTTTGGCCCGTGAACTGCTCAGCAACGTGGAAGTTCTGAGAAAGGAAGTTTTGGACACGGCGTGCACGGTTAACCGTCAGCTTGTCTTCATCACTTAACTCATCCATACCAAGGATTGCAATGATATCCTGTAATTCTTTGTAGCGCTGAAGCGTTTCTTGAACTTCACGTGAGATGTTGTAATGCTCTAGACCAACGATTTCAGGTGACAATGCACGTGAAGTCGAAGCCAGAGGATCTACCGCGGGGTAGATACCCATCTCAGAAAGTTTACGTTCAAGGTTAGTTGTCGCATCCAAGTGAGCGAAAGTTGTAGCCGGAGCCGGATCCGTATAGTCATCGGCTGGCACATAAATCGCCTGGATTGAAGTTACAGAACCAGTGCTTGTCGTCGTAATACGTTCCTGCAATTGGCCCATTTCAGTCGCAAGTGTCGGCTGGTAACCAACGGCAGATGGCATACGGCCAAGAAGTGCTGATACCTCAGAACCTGCTTGCGTGTAACGGTAGATATTGTCAATGAATAGAAGTACATCCGCGCCTTGTTCGTCACGGAAATATTCAGCCATTGTCAAAGCGGACAAAGCAACACGCATACGTGCGCCCGGCGGCTCGTTCATTTGGCCGAAGACCATTGCCGTTTTCTTGATAACTCCGGATTCGCTCATCTCGTGGAATAAGTCGTTTCCTTCACGTGTACGCTCACCAACACCAGCGAATACGGATAAACCACCGTGTTCTTGAGCAATGTTGTTGATCAATTCCTGGATAAGAACTGTTTTACCTACACCGGCACCGCCGAAGAGACCGATTTTACCGCCTTTGATATAAGGGGCAAGCAAGTCAACAACTTTAATGCCTGTTTCAAGAATTTCAACTTCTGTGGATAGATGTTCGAATGTAGGCGCTAAGCGGTGAATCGGATCACGGCGCTCTGTAGCAGGAATTTCTTCTCCTAAATCGATAATTTCACCAAGTACGTTGAATACGCGGCCCAATGTTGCTTCTCCAACTGGAACAGTAATAGCGCTGCCCAAATTGGTTACAACCGACCCACGCTGCAATCCATCAGTGGATTCCATCGCAATTGTACGGACTGAATC
>JASLAI010000398.1 GCA_030147225.1 Planococcus sp. (in: firmicutes)
AATTCAGGCTTCCACTGCCCGGGATTATTTGGATATGAATGAACAGCTAAAAGATGCCGATATCGCCTTGTTGACTCATGATGCAGGAAACCTCGAACAGGAGCTGGAGCAGCTGACAATTGACGCAGCAGCTCATGCCAAGAAGGAGCAGCAGTTATCGGCAGAAATTAATACAAAAGAACAGAAGGTCGCTAAAACACGTCAGTCTTTAGCTGATTTTGACAAAAAAATAGACTTGGCGCAAAATGGACTCGTTGAAGCCAGTGCCGAAACAGAGAAGTGGCAGGGACGCAAGCTGCTGATGTCCGAGAAAAAGAGCAATGCTCATCGCCAGGCGCAGCAATTGCAAGATAATCTCAGTGCCGAAAAACAGGAAAACGATTTTCTGAAGAAAAAGCACAGTGAACAGTTGATGTTGCTGGAAGAACGGAAAGTGGAACAGCAAACCATCCGAACGGCTATCAAGCAACTTGAAGAGCAGTTGAGCCGGACCCCAGCCGATATTGACAATGAAATCGAAAATTGTAAATCAGTTTATATCGATTTGATGAACGAACAAGCGACGCTCAAAAACGAACTGAAGAATATCGGTTTACAGGAACAGCAATTATCAGAGTCAAGCGGACGTATTGCGTCACAGCGAAGAGACTTTACAGCTGAATTAGCGAAGCTGGAAAATGAAAAAGCGCAGGCGGAAAAAAATGTGAAGGAAATCCGTGTACTGTTGGATGACAAGCGCCAACAGTACAAAGACAGTGAGGTTTCCTACCAGCTGCAGAAAAAAACTTTCGACCAGAAGCAATCCATGCTGTTCCAGGCGTACCAGTCGCAGAAACAATTGGCAGCCCGCATTGATACACTTCAGGAACTGGAAGCCGACTTTTCAGGGTTTTTCCAAGGAGTACGCGAAGTACTGGTGGCACGTGAAAAAGGCCAGCTAACTGGGATCAGAGGGGCTGTTGCTGAAATTGCGCAAGTAGAAAAAAACTATGCAAAAGCAATTGAGACCGCATTAGGAGCTTCGAGTCAGCACATTGTTACGGAAAATGAGCAGCATGCCAGAGAAGCCATCGATTTCTTGCGGAAAAAAAGAGCGGGTCGCTCGACTTTCCTGCCAATGACAGTCATGAAGCCGCGAAAGATTCCAGAGCACACATTGGCTACTGTTAATGGACACCCGTCCTATATTAACATGGCTTTTGAGTTGGTCAATTACGATCCGCAATATCAAATGATTATTGAAAACCTGCTGGGCAATGTCATTATCGCTGACGATTTAAAAGGCGCAAATGCGATTGCCAAAGCAACAGGCAACCGTTTCCGTGTCGTTACATTAGAAGGGGATATTGTTAATGCCGGCGGATCGATGACAGGAGGCGCCAATAAGACGCAAGCCTCTTTCTTTACCCGAAAAGCAGAGCTGGAACAATTGCTTGTGCAGGCTGGAGAATTGAAGGAGACGATTCTGACTGCAGAGAAAACAGTTCAGAAAGAACAAGCTGAAGTAAAAGCAGCTGAAGAATCGATTCAGATTTTGCGTACAGAAGGCGAAAAATACCGGGACATGGAAGCTGAGAGCTCCATTATTCTACGTGAGATTGAAGCGGTATTAAAAACCACATTAGAGCGTTTTCAACTTTTCGAAGCAGAGCAAAAAAATAAGGAATATGATTTGACGGCAGTTGCTGGGCGAAAAGAAACAGCTTCTACAAGGCTTGCGAGCATCATAGATGAGCTGGATGCCATTACAGTGAAAATTGATGAATTGACCTTATTCAAGCAGCAAAACGAATCAGCTCGTGATCAGGTTCTAGAGAAGTTAGCAGAACAGAAATCCTTGTTCGCTGTGACGAAAGAGCGAGTCATTCAATTGACAAACAGTGAAGCTGAACTTTTAGACCGCTTTGAAAGAAGCAGCCGCAAGCTGCAGGAGCAGCAAAAAGAACTGCAGTGGATTCAGTCTGAGGAAGCAGCGAAAGTGTATTCCGACGAAGAAATTCTTCGGGAAATCGAGGCATGGTCTGCGAAAAAAATGCAGATGCTCCAAACTGTCACGCAAACGAAAGAGCAGCGGGCTAAGCAGCAGGACGCCTTGAATGAACTTGAGGAAAACCTAAAAGAGCAGCAACGCATCTATAAAGGGTACGTAGAAGCGGTAAGAATCTGTGAAGTCAAATCGACACGCTTGGAAGTCCAGATCCAGAGCTTCATCAACCAGCTTGAAACCAACTACCAATTGACACTCAAGCAGGCAAAAGAGTTTAAAATGGTGGACGAAGAAGCGGCTGTTCGAAGAAAAGTGAAGCTGTTAAAACAATCCATCGAGGAATTAGGGCCGGTCCACATCGGAGCTATCGAAGAATTCGAACATGTGTCCGATCGCCATGCCTTTTTAACAGAGCAGCGCAATGATCTGAACGAAGCAAAAGATACATTGCGCACGTTGATTCGAGAAATGGATGGAGAAATGACCAGCCGTTTTGATGACACTTTCCATGCCATCCGGAAGCAATTCCAGTTGGCTTTCAAAGAACTTTTTGGCGGAGGCTCTGCAGATCTGGTACTTACAGATCCGAAAGATATGCTGCGCACGGGCGTTGAGATTATTGCACAGCCGCCAGGCAAAAAGCTGCAGAACTTAAGTCTGCTGTCAGGCGGGGAGCGTGCACTAACCGCCATCGCTTTATTGTTTGCGATTTTGAATGTCCGTCCTGTACCTTTCTGTGTTCTGGATGAAGTTGAAGCAGCGCTTGATGAATCAAATGTCATGCGGTACAGTCAATACTTGAAGAAGTTCAGTGAAGATACCCAATTCATCGTTATCACCCACCGTAAAGGAACGATGGAGGGTGCGGATGTTCTGTATGGCATCACCATGCAGGAATCCGGAATTTCGAAATTGGTTTCTGTAAAACTGGAAGAGAAAATTTAAAAGAGGAGTGGTCACGTGAGTTTCTTTAAAAAATTAAAAGATAAATTTGCCGGAAACACCGAGGCTGAAGAATCAACTG
>JASLAI010000350.1 GCA_030147225.1 Planococcus sp. (in: firmicutes)
AAATTCAAAATCTTTGGGTACGCTGCAGCTAGCTATGAAGGATGACTTAATGTATTAACTGGCCTTAGACTAACATCATGGCTATTTCTTCATCACTATAGAAAAACCACTATTTTTGTAAGCATTGCTTCAAAAAGAGTGGTTTTTATTAGACCGGATTTTTCATGAAGTTATCATCTTTCCTGAAATTCCCCATGACTTCCATGGTTTCACTGATACTGACAAAAGCATTTGGGTCAATATTTTTTATTAACGGACGGACAAATGCCAGCTCATGGCGGCTGATTACGCTATACAAGACTTTCACTTTGGCAGCTGAATAAGCGCCTTCGCCATCTACTACTGTGATGCCGCGATAGAGTTTATCAAGCAATTCATTTTTGACTGCATCGCCTTGATTGGTTACTACCATTAAGCTAAGTTTAATGTGGCGCGTATGGACCCGGTCAATTACCAATCCACTGATATAGATGGAAGCCATCGTATACATCGCCAGTTCCCACGAAAAGATAAAACCAGATACGAAGACTACCGCACTGTTGAGCGCAAATACAAGTGCCCCCAACGGAATATCCCGCTTTCTAGACAACAAAAGACCAATGACGTCAAAGCCTCCGGTCGAACTATAGAAACGGATGATGATGCCAATGGCGGCTCCTGAAATCACTCCGCCAAACACCGAAGAAAGCAAGGCGTCTTCCGTCAACTTGACGACGGGAATATACAGCATGGAAATCGATGTAACGACGACAGAGAACAGGCTGTTGGCAATGAAGGTCTTGCCCAGTTTCATCCAGCCGAGAATAAGAATCGGGATATTGAGGATAATCATCCAAAGCCCCGCATTCAAAGGGGTCACCAACCCAAGCATCATCGCAATCCCGGTCACTCCGCCCGCCAGTACTTCATGGGGCAATAAAAACATGTTGAACGCAAATCCCAAGACAATCGAAGAAACAAAAACAATCATCAATCTTGTCCATTTATTCATAACCAAGCTCCAATCTTAAGGCTAACCCTTAAACACTTATTTTGTTCAAACCACAAAAAAAGGCCGTGCAGATGCACGTCACCTTAAGACCATTTATTCTTGTGTAATTTCACTTTCGAATAGTAACTACAGAAAAAAGATAAATTGTTCTTTTTATAGTGAACCAATGTTTCATATTATAGTGGCTTGGGGCAAGAAAAAGCAAGTGTTTCTTCTTAAGTTTACAACCTGTTCGCAAACAGAAAAAAAGAGACCCGGAATCATCATTTCCGGAATCTCCTCGTCTTCATTCTTCTTCCAAACGGCGAATCGCTTCTTCTAGCTCTTCTTTTTCTTCACCTGTAATTTCCGGATATTGCGGATCGATTTGCTGCAGTGTTTTGACCATAACTTCCGATACGATATAACGGGAATACCATTCGTCATCAGCAGGAAGAGCATACCACGGTGCATATTCTGTTGATGTATTATTCAATAGTTCTTCAAAGATTTCTTGGTAGCCATCCCAATACTGGCGCTCTTTTACGTCATTAAAGGAAAACTCCCAGTTCTTCTCCGGATTTTTCATTCGTTCGAGCAACCGGCTGCGCTGTTCATCGAAAGACATATGGAAAAAGAACTTCACTACCGGAAATCCATTTTCCACCATCTAGCGCTCAAAATCATTGATTTGGCGATAACGTATATTCCAGATATCACCGTTGATCAATTCATCCGGAAGAGGTGTCTCTCCAAGTAAATCATGGACTCTTGGGGCAATCACTTCTTCATAATAAGAACGGTTCAAAATTCCGATTTGTCCTCTGGCAGGCAGGCCTTCCTTGAATCGCCACAAATAGTCGTGGGCCAGTTCCATTTCAGATGGTTTCTTAAACGATGTCACCTTGAGTCCCTGTGCTGTTAAATTCGAAAAAATATATGTGATGGCTTCATCTTTTCCAGCTGCGTCCATCGCCTGCAATACGACGATAATCCCTTTCTCTTCTTGAGCATGCAGCTTCATATGCAGCTCTTTCAACTTTTTAACGCTTTCAGGAATCAATGTGTCTTTCAGTTCTTGTTCACTGTATTTGTCATTCTCGGTCGAGGGATAATTGGAAAGTTTTATTTTTTCATTTTTCTTAACTAAGTATTTGTCGGTATCCATGTTCATCCTCCTTCGTACATTTCAACAACGTAAATCGCGTGTTCTACTGTATTACATACCCAGCAAGAGCGAAAATCTAACAGGCTAATGAAAAACCGCGATTCCCATAGGATCGCGGTTTTTCAGCAAGCTATTTCGTTTCATCTTCAACTGAAATTTGCCAATCGATTCCGAATTTGTCGGTTAAGTTGCCGTACAAAGGGCTCCAGAAAGTTTTTTGCAGCTCCATGATGACTTTGCCGCCTTCAGAAAGCTTATTGAAAATTCCTCTCGCTTCTTCAATGTCATCATATAGCACAGTTATTGAAACGTTATTGCCTTTTTGAAACGGCATCCCCATTCCGGGAGGAACATCCGAAATCATCAAGGTATTGCCGTTATTAAAATTGATTTGTGCATTCATCACCATATCTTTTGCTGCTTCCGGCATTTCTCCTCCACCCATATCAGGCGCTTCGCCATAAGTCGATATTCCAACCAGATCCCCACCCAGTACATCGACGTAGAAATGCGTCGCTTCCTGGCCAGTTCCATCAAAATTTAAATACGGAAAAATTTTCGTGATCATCATTGCCCTTCTTTCTGGTAATGTATTTTCATTTACCCTGCTTCAGTTCCGTCAGGTATGCCTCCAAACGGTCATAGGTTTGAGCCATTCCCTCAACAGCCTGCATATCAATTACCTTCTGAAGCTCTTCCTGAGAATCGAATTTCGTTGAGGAAATTACTTTACAGCCTTTTCCTTCAGATGAAAATTCTGTCGCAATTAGCATCGTTGGCATTTCCTCGACTTCGTTTCCATCTTCATCGGAAAAGGAGTCCGTATACACAAGGCGATCGGGCGGATCAACTTCATGGTAAATAGCTTTCCCCCAGGATTCTTGGCCTTCGGGCGAACGCATGCAATAATGCCAGACGCCGTCGGGTTTTACTTCCATTCTTTTAACTGACGTATCCCAGCCGGTTGGGCCCCACCAATGCACAATATGATCGGGTTCTGTATACGTTGAAAAGACCAGCTCTTTAGGCGCGTCAAATGACCGTTCCATGAACAATTCCAAACCCTCGACTTTCGAAGAGATTTTATTCGCAGACATCATACATCCTCCCCACTCTTTATTAGATGCATCCGGCAAAAAGCTAGAAACAAATACAGTTTTCTCCTTTCTATTTGATAATTTTGCTTTTCTAAAACTTTATGATGATTCTCGAAGAATCGCCCTTTGCCAATATATCGAACCCTTTATTTACTTCATCCAAAGTGATAAAGTCCGTAATCAATTTATCTACAGGAAGACGGTCTTCTTGAAACAGATTCATATAAAGTGGAATATCCCGGCTTGGGACGCAGCTTCCCAGATACGAACCTTTAATTGTTCGTTCTTCGGCAGTCAATGACAAATAAGGAAATGAAAACTGGTGTTCCGGATGTGGCAAACCTGTGGTAACTGTGGTTCCTCCGCGCTTGGTGATGCCATAAGCTACTTCCATTGCGGGCACAACCCCTGCAGTTTCAAAAGCATAATCCAAGCCGCCGCCTGTCGCTTTGCGAATCTGCTCCACCACGTCCGAATCTTTGGAATTGAAAACATCCGTAGCTCCTAATTCCCTCGCCTGCTTCAATTTGTTTTCATTGATATCCACTGCCACGATACGGCTGGCACCAGCCGCAATAGCGCCGAGCAAAGCACTAAGGCCCACTCCGCCAAGCCCTACAATCGCCACCGTACTGCCCAGTTTAATTCCGGCCGTATTAACGACAGCCCCAACGCCTGTGATTACTGCGCAGCCAAACAGTGCTGCTTTTTCAAAAGGTATGTCTTTATTTACTTTGACGACTGAATTTCTGGAGACCACGGCGTAATCTGAAAAAGCGGAGACTCCCACATGATGGTTGACGGTTTCCGTTTCTGTATGAAGACGGTTTCCACCACCCAGTAATGTACCAGCCGTGTTAGAGGCAGCTCCCGGTTCGCATAAGGCTGGGCGCCCTTCCCGGCATGGGCCGCATTGTCCGCAGCTTGGAACAAACACGCAGGCAATGTGGTCACCCGGCTCCAAATCGGTTACTCCTTCGCCCACTTCCACGATTATTCCGGCAGCCTCATGACCCAGAGCCATAGGCAATGGCCGCGGCCGGCTGCCATTCATCACCGATAAATCGGAATGGCATAGACTCGCTGCTTTTACTTGGATCAATACTTCCCCTTTTTCCGGCGAATCTAATTCCAATGTTTCAATTTGAATCGGCTGGCTTTCTTCGTAAGGAGTTGCAGCCCCAATTTCACGTAATACCGCTGATCTCACTTGCATATTTCCACCCTCTCTTCAAAACAAATTTCGAAACTCAATGCAACTTGATGCCAATGAACTTCACATCCGTCATTTCTTCAATGGCATAAGTGACCCCTTCTTTTCCAGTACCGCTGCTTTTTACCCCGCCATAAGGAATGTGATCATAACGGCGGACCGATACTTCGTTAATCCAAACGCCTCCTGTTTCAAGCGCATCCGCCATCCTCATAGCCCGGTTGATATTAGCTGTGAAAACCCCTGCTTGCAAGCCGAAGTCCGAATCATTGGCATGGTCCGCCACTTCTTCTTCCGTAGTGAACGGCATAACACTGACTATAGGCGCAAAAACTTCCGCACAAACCACCTTCATGTCAGGTGCCGCGTCACTGATAATTGTAGGCTCCATTAAAGTGCCCTGGCGATTTCCGCCAGCCAATAAAGTCGCACCTTGTTCGATTGCTTCTTTGACCCATGACTCTGCCCGTTCGGCTGCTTCCAGTGAAATCATGGGCCCCATATCGGTTGCTTCATCCAAAGGATCACCTGTTTTAAGCGCTTTCACTTTCGCAGTCAACTTTTCGAGAAAATCTTGATAGACCGCTTTCTGGACATAAATCCGCTGAGCGGAAACACATGCTTGACCGGCATAAGTAAAGCCGCCGATTACAATGGCTTTGACGGCAACATCCAGATCAGCGTCTTCAAAGATAATATTCGGTGCGTTAGAACCTAACTCCAATGTAACTTTTTTCCGTTTAGCCATTTCTTGTATTTTCCATCCGACAGCGCTGCTTCCGGTAAACGTCACCCGTTTGACTTTTGGATGAGTTACCAAAGTTTCCGCCAGCTCTTGTCCAGGACCCATAACAATGTTAAACACTCCTTTTGGCAATCCGGCTTTTTCAAAAATCCGGTAAAGAAGGACCGGTGTAAGCGGCGTCTTCTCTGCCGGCTTTAAAACGACAGTATTCCCTGCTGCAATCGCCGGAGCAATCTTATGAAGAACCAAGTTTAGAGGGAAATTAAAAGGTGTGATGGCTGCCACTACGCCAAGAGAAACACGCTTTGACATGCCGATTTGATTTTCTCCGCCGATTGCGCTGTCCAGTGGAATCAATTCTCCATAAATTGATTTGGCGCCTTCTGAAGCAAATCGCAGTACTTGGACTGCCCGCGCAACTTCTACACGACTTTCCTTAATTGGTTTTCCCGCTTCCAAAGACAATAGATGTGCAAATTCACCAGCTTCAATTTCCAGCAGATCGGCTGTTTTCCGTAAAATTTCAGCACGTTTATGTGCTGGCATCTTCTTCATGGTTTTGGTATAGACACGGTGTGCACTAGACACTGCATCTGCTGCATCTTTTGGTGTCGCACATGAAATTTTGCCAATGACTTCATTTGTGAAGGGATTGAGCACTTCAATTTCATCGCAACCTTCTTTAGACAGCTCTTTACCATCAATAATGGAAGCGAAATGATATTTCTCGATTTCAATCATTTCAGATGCTCCTCCTTTTTCGCTTTAAAATACCCCGTCCTCCTTAAAATTCTTTGCATTCTTTTAAAGCTTTATTACTTAATATA
>JASLAI010000001.1 GCA_030147225.1 Planococcus sp. (in: firmicutes)
TCTTTATAGATAAAAGGGGATGCACAGATGAACGCAGAGATTATTGCGGTAGGTTCAGAATTATTATTAGGGCAAATCACCAATACAAATGCCCGTTTTCTATCTAATCATTTAGCGGAACTCGGCATCAACGTCTACTATCATACGGTAGTTGGAGACAATGCCGACCGCTTGGAGGACGCGATAAAAATCGCAGAAAATCGAGCTGACCTTATTTTATTTACAGGGGGTCTCGGTCCAACTAAAGATGATTTGACAAAAGAGTCGATTGCCCGCCATCTGGATACGACGCTTGAAATGAATCAGGAGGCACTCGATTCGATTGTTGCTTTTTTTGAGCGCGCAGGACGTCCCATGACCGAAAATAATAAAAAGCAGGCATTAGTATTGAAAGACAGCGATGTCCTCGTCAATCACAATGGCATGGCTCCAGGCATGATGTATAAAAAAGATGAACGAGTATACATACTATTGCCCGGGCCTCCAAAAGAAATGGAGCCAATGTTCCAATTCGAAGCAAAGCCGAAGCTAGCCCATTTGCTGAATAAAGCAGATGTTATCCTATCGCATGTCCTGCGTTTTTATGGTATTGGGGAAGCGGAACTCGAAGACCGCTTGCATCATATCCTCGACAAGCAGTCGAATCCAACCATTGCGCCTTTGGCTGCTGATGGTGAAGTGACCTTGCGCATTACTGCGAAAACGAATACAACTGAAGAAGCATGGCAATTGATCAACACCACCAAAGATGAGATTCTGGGTGTGGTCGGTCAATACCTCTATGGCTATGACAACGATTCGCTGGCTTCCAAATCAGTTGAATTGCTGAAGGAACAAGGCAAAACAATCTCTGCAGCAGAAAGTTTGACGGCTGGTCTTTTCCAGTCTGAATTGGCTTCTGTAGCAGGTGCAAGCGCTGTGCTTTCTGGCGGGGTCATTACTTATAACGAAGAAATGAAAGTTCACCAGCTGGGATTGTCTTCTGAACTGCTTGCAGAGTATGGCGTTGTCAGTGAACAGACAGCACTGGCGATGGCTGAGGCTGTTCGGGACAAGTTCAAGACGGATATCAGTGTGTCACTGACAGGAGCAGCGGGTCCGGAGGCACATGGAGATCAACCGGCAGGTACAGTGTGGATTGGCATTGCTACTGAATTTGGATCCAAATCTTATCGTCTTCAATTATCGGGTATGCGAAATACTAATCGTTTACGAGCTGTGAAATTGGCGCTGCATTACGTCATTCGCACCTTAACCGATGAAGATGCACGCAAAATTTAATTTTGCGTGTTTTTTTATGCCCAAAAACGGGGAATGCCCTGTATAGGACATTTAAAATTCACAATTAAAAACACAAACACGAATAAACGTTCGCTTTTTTCTTGTGTATTTCTCAATAAGCTAGTATACTAGAAACAGATAGAAAATAGGTTTTCAATTAGAGGAGGATTTCTTTTGAGCGATCGTAAAGCAGCATTAGACATGGCGTTAAAACAAATAGAAAAGCAATTCGGTAAAGGTTCTGTCATGAAATTGGGAGAAAAAACCGACCGTAATATCTCATCCGTTTCCAGTGGTTCATTGGCATTGGATACAGCTTTAGGAATAGGCGGATATCCACGTGGCCGTGTAGTTGAAGTATATGGTCCAGAAAGTTCGGGTAAAACGACTGTTTCTCTTCATGCGATTGCGGAAGTGCAAGCTATAGGCGGAACAGCCGCGTTCATCGATGCTGAGCATGCGCTGGATCCGGTCTATGCAAAAAATCTGGGTGTCAATATCGATGAATTGCTCTTGTCTCAGCCGGATACAGGCGAGCAGGCATTGGAAATTTGTGAAGCACTTGTCCGTAGTGGAGCTGTTGATATAGTTGTTGTCGACTCCGTAGCGGCATTGGTTCCAAAAGCTGAAATCGAAGGAGAGATGGGCGACTCCCATATGGGATTGCAGGCACGTTTAATGTCCCAAGCTCTACGGAAATTATCAGGTATCATCAATAAATCGAACACGATCGTTATTTTCATTAACCAAATCCGCGAGAAAATTGGTGTGATGTTCGGTAACCCTGAAACAACTCCTGGCGGACGTGCGTTGAAGTTTTACTCATCTGTGCGTTTGGAAGTGCGTCGTGCAGAAGCATTGAAATCTGGTACTGAGATTATTGGTAACAGAACGAAAATCAAGATTGTAAAAAACAAAGTGGCTCCGCCATTCCGTACTGCAGAGGTTGATATCATGTACGGTAAAGGGATTTCGCGTGAAGGTGAAATCGTTGATATCGGTTCTGACCTGGAAATTATCCAGAAGAGCGGTTCTTGGTATTCATACAATGATGAGCGAATTGGTCAAGGTCGTGAAAACGTTAAACAATTCCTTTTAAGCAATCCTGAAATTCGAAACGAAATTTCTAACAAAATTCGTGAGTCATATGGGCTGGCAGCAGCATCTTATACAATTGCAGTCAACAAGGATGAGCCGGAAGACTTCAACCTGTTGCTTGACGAGGACGATAAATAAAACCAAGCATTAATACAGGAAAGCCGCTAAGCAGAAGCTTGGCGGCTTTTCTATGGTTTGTAGAGGATGTGAAGTCACGAAGCTAGACTGCTGACACAAGGAAGCTTGCTTATCTGCCTAAGGCCAATTGGAGTCCGCAGGATGTGGAGCAGGTAATCATTGCGACAGGAAGTCGAGCAACATAGAGTATCCTTCTCTATCGAGTGCTTCCGCTTTTCGTATTGTCTAGCTGCAGCGGCCAACTCCTCGGGATGTATGCCACTCTGGCAATGCGGCTGAAGAAACGCCGCTTCACCAGATCGTCTTACACCTGTCTGAGCTGAACGGCCGCTTCCGCTTTTCGTATTGTCTAGCTCCAGCAATCAGACTCTAGGGTCATAAGTCCCTTTGGGCTGTGCGGCTAAAAAGACGCCGCTTCGCCAAAGTGCCTTATGCCCGTCGAGTCTAGACGATTGCTTCCGCTTTTCGTGGGTTGACACGACATAAGTCCATCTATACAATTAAAATTGTATAATTTACTAATTATTAAATAGTTGCAGCAAAAAAAGTTTTTATTTTTTATCTTTTTAAACTGAAGAAAATTCAATAGCAAGAGGAGGTGTCCGAATGGGTATTAATGAGTTCATCTTCGCTTTGCTTGGTGTCATCGTCGGTGTGGTTGTTGGTTATTTTGCATTGAAAAAAGCAAACGATTCCAATATTGCAGGCGCTAAAAATTCTGCGGAGCAAATAGTCGAAGATGCGAAACGAGAAGCTGAAGCGCTGAAAAAAGAAGCCTTATTGGAAGCGAAAGACGAAAATCATAAATTGCGTACTGAAACAGAATCTGAAATTCGGGAACGCCGATCTGAACTACAAAGACAAGAGAATCGGTTGTTGCAGAGAGAAGAAAATTTAGATCGCAAGGATGATGCATTAAACAAAAGAGAAGCGGGTCTGGAACGTAAAGACGAAGCGCTCGCAGAAAAACAACAGCATATTGAACAGATGGAGAGCAAAGCTGAGGAGTTAGTCCAACAGCAACAGTCCGAAATGGAACGCATTTCATCTTTGACACGCGAAGAAGCGAAATCAATCATCCTGCAGGATGTTGAAAAAGAACTTTCAACGGACATTGCCGTTATGATGAAAGAATCCGAATCTCGCGCGAAAGAAGAATCGGACAAAAAAGCGAAAAACATCTTATCGTTGGCGATGCAGCGTTTTGCTGCTGACCATGTGGCAGAAACTACCGTATCAGTAGTTAACTTGCCAAACGATGAAATGAAAGGCCGTATCATCGGGCGTGAAGGACGCAATATCCGAACGCTTGAAACTTTGACAGGCATTGATTTAATTATCGATGATACGCCGGAAGCGGTGATTCTATCAGGATTTGATCCGATCCGTCGTGAAACAGCGCGATTGGCACTTGAAAAACTGGTATCCGATGGCCGCATCCATCCTGCCCGCATCGAAGAAATGGTTGAAAAGTCAAGACGTGAAGTGGATGAACAAATTCGTGAAATTGGTGAACAAACCACATTTGACGTAGGTGTACATAACCTGCACCCTGACTTGATCAAAATTCTTGGACGCCTCCGTTACCGCACAAGCTATGGACAAAATGTACTGAAGCACTCAGTAGAAGTTGCATTCCTGTCAGGCTTAATGGCAGCGGAACTTGGAGAAGATGTGACACTGGCTCGACGTGCCGGACTCCTGCATGATATCGGTAAAGCGATTGATCATGAAGTAGAAGGAAGCCACGTGGAAATCGGTGTGGAACTCGGAACCAAGTACAAGGAGCATCCGGTTGTGATTAACAGTATTGCTTCCCACCATGGTGACACAGAAGCGACATCGATCATCTCGGTCATTGTTGCAGCAGCGGACGCATTGTCTGCAGCTCGTCCTGGGGCAAGAAGTGAAACACTGGAAAACTACATCCGCCGCTTAGAAAAACTTGAAGAAATTTCCGAATCGTATGAAGGTGTTGAGAAATCATTCGCCATTCAAGCGGGACGCGAAATTCGCATCATGGTTCGTCCTGAACAAATCGATGATATGACGGCGCATCGTCTGGCTCGCGATATCCGGAAACGGATTGAAGAAGAGCTGGATTATCCAGGACATATCAAAGTGACGGTTATCAGAGAAACCAGAGCAGTTGAATACGCAAAATAATAAGGGTAAGGCTTCGATGAATGTCTATTCAAAGAAGCCTTTTTCTTATGGGAAAAGGTGAACATATGAAAATTTTATTTATTGGAGATATTGTAGGATCAATCGGCAGAGATGCATTGGAATCGTATTTGCCTAGACTGAAAAGAAAATATTCACCGGATGTCATCATTGCCAACGGTGAAAATGCAGCAGCAGGACGCGGCATTACCAAAGCCATTTACCAGGATCTTTTGTTTATGGGCGTGGATATGGTGACAATGGGCAACCATACATGGGATCAGAAAGAAATCTTTGATTTTATTGACGAAGTGGATTATTTGATTCGCCCAGCGAATTTCTCGGAAGAAGCACCAGGCCGCGGGATGGCAACTGTAACGAAAAATGGCCAGACTTTGTCTGTCATCAATTTGCATGGCCGGGTTTTCCTGCCGCCGCATGAAGACCCTTTCCAGAAGGCGGATGAACTTATAACGGAAGCAAAAGCGATTTCTCCTTTAGTGTTTGTCGATTTCCATGCTGAAGCAACGAGTGAAAAAATTGCAATGGGCTGGCATTTGGATGGCCGTGCATCTGTTGTAGTCGGAACGCATACGCATGTTCAGACTGCTGATGCGCGTATTTTGCCGGGTGGAACTGCTTATATCTCGGACGTCGGGATGACCGGTCCATACGATGAAATACTGGGCATGAATAAAGATGCCGTGCTGTACCGTTTCAAAACGAATATGCCGACGCGTTTTGAGGTGCCAAAACGTGGACGTTCTGTAGTCAGTGGATTTTTCACGGAAGTTGACGATCAAACGGGCAAAGCGACAGCTTACGAGCGGGTTTATATCAATGAGGATTATCCATTCCAAGGCTAAATTTCCAGCTTCTTGACGAAACTCCGACAATTGGGGCAGACGTCTTGTAGAACTCATCTGAATTTCAGTATAATAAGGTATCGGTTGAAAGGGGTTTTTTCATGAACGAAGAACAGCGATTGCAGTCAACTGGCGCAGCGGTGCCTTTCTCAGAAAAAAAGCCTGAAAAAGATTACAGCCAATATTTTCAGAGCGTCTATACACCGCCTTCCTTGAAAGATGCTAAAAAACGAGGCAAAGAAGCCGTCTCGTATTACAATGATTTTAAGATTGATCCTCGTTTTGACAAGATGGGCGATGGCCGAAAATTTTTCATCCGTACATTCGGCTGTCAAATGAATGAACACGACACAGAAGTAATCGCTGGAATTTTCCTGCAGCTTGGCTATGAAGCAACTGAAACAGTCCAAGAAGCAGATGTGGTTTTATTAAACACTTGTGCGATCCGTGAAAACGCTGAAAACAAGGTCTTTGGCGAACTCGGCCATTACAAACTGTTAAAGCGCGAAAATCCTGGTTTGCTGATTGGCGTTTGCGGCTGCATGTCGCAGGAAGAATCAGTGGTCAATAAAATCCTGAAAACTTACGATCAAGTGGATTTGATTTTTGGCACTCATAATATCCATCGACTGCCGGAGATTTTAAATGAAGCTTATTTATCGAAGGAAATGGTCATTGACGTATGGTCCAAAGAAGGCGATGTCATTGAGAACCTGCCAAAAGTGCGCAAAGGCAGCATCAAAGCCTGGGTGAATATTATGTATGGCTGCGACAAGTTCTGTACGTATTGCATTGTTCCTTATACGCGGGGCAAGGAACGTTCACGCCGGCCTGATGACATTATACAGGAAGTACGTCAACTGGCAGCACAAGGCTATAAGGAAGTGACGCTTCTCGGTCAGAACGTCAATGCCTATGGCAAAGACTTTGATGACATCCCGTACGGTTTAGGTGATTTGATGGAGGAACTGCGGAAGATCGATATTCCACGCATCCGGTTTACCACCAGCCACCCCCGGGATTTTGATGATCAGTTGATAAACGTGCTCGCGCAAGGCGGAAACCTTGTCGACCATATCCATTTACCTGTACAATCAGGTTCGACAGCAATGTTGAAAATCATGGCGCGGAAGTATACACGAGAGCATTACATTGAGCTTGTCCGGAAAATCAGGCAAGCAATCCCGAATGTTTCCTTGACGACGGATATCATTGTTGGTTTTCCAAATGAGACAGATGAACAGTTTGAAGAAACGCTGTCTCTGTTCAAGGAAATCGGTTATGAGATGGCTTTCACGTATATCTATTCTCCGCGAGAAGGTACGCCGGCAGCCAAAATGGAAGACAACGTGCCCATGGCCGTCAAGAAAGAGCGGCTTCAGCGTTTGAATGCCGTGGTCAATGAATATGCTTATGCAGCAATGGAAGCCTATAAAGGCAAAATTGTGGAAGTGCTCGTTGAAGGGGAAAGCAAGAAGAACCCGGATGTCTTATCAGGCTATACGCCTAAAAATAAACTCGTCAATTTTGTTGGTCCGAAAAACTTGACCGGCAAGTTGGTCCAAGTCAGAATCACTGAAACTAAAACATGGTCTTTGAACGGTGAACTTATAACAGTCGTATCAGGCCAAGAAATGGGTGTCTAAAAATGACGTATACAAAACAGGAAATCGTCGCAAAAGCGCGCGAAGTAGCAGATATGATTGCAGCAACAGAAGAAGTGGATTTCTTTAAACGTGCAGAAGCACAAATCAACGAAAATAAGCAAATTCGCGAAAAAATCGCCAGCCTGAAAAGCCTGCAGAAACAAGCAGTCAACTTCCAGGCATATGGCAAAGAACGTGCGCTGACATTGATCGAAGGCAAAATCGCAAAAATCGAAGAAGAAATCGATGCTGTGCCGATTGTCCAAGAATTCAAACAGTCTCAGAGCGATGTCAATTCTTTATTGCAGATGGTATCAACAGCCATCGCGAATCAAGTGACAAACAACATCATCACTGAAACAGGCGGCGACTTGCTTCGCGGCGAAACCGGTTCAAAAGTACGCAACGACACACCAGGAAGCTGCGATTAAAAGAAAAGCGGAAGCGATCGTCTAGACCCGACAGGCATAAGGCACTTTGGCTGTGCGGCGTTTCTTCAGCCGCATTGCCAGAGGGACTTATGACCCCGAGGGTCTGATCGCTGGAGCTAGACAAAGAAAAAAGCGGAAACGGCCGTTAGTGATCAATAGTAAGCGCTAATTGA
>JASLAI010000029.1 GCA_030147225.1 Planococcus sp. (in: firmicutes)
GGAATTAGGCATAAATATTTAAGGCTGACCATTTCTTCCTTGTTTATTTGTTCGTTATTGGTTGCAGGAATTTATTTTTACATGAACAAGCAGTAAGAGGAGCATACGGCTCGATACATCGACCTTATGGAAAAGCAGGAAATGGTGAGGGAACTTTCCAACTCGGTGAATCAGCTGTTTTTCCGGATAAGAGGCTTTTACTCATTTAAGTATGAGGAGGATCTTGCACTTGCCTTCGCGGAACTTGAAAATTTAAAAGAGACGATCGATCAAATAAACGCACTGTCGCTGACCCCAGATGAAAGAGAGCCGATTGCAGAATTGAGCGAGTTCCTTGAATGGTATGAAAGCGAATCATTACCGGCTTCGATTGAGGCTGTACGCGCGGATGATTACGAGCGAGTGCGGGAAATCTCACGCAGCGGCACCAACACGGAGGTCAATGAGTTCATTGCCTTTGCGGATGAGTATGAGAAGGCCTCTGAAAGAAACTTACAAGAACTGAATCAAAATCTTTTAAACGAATCAGAGAACTTTTCCTTTATACTCACGCTATTTTTTTCCTTGCTGTTCCTCATTATCGGACTTATTATTTTGCGGGCGTTGAATGATATCGTGAAACCGGTGGAGGGTATGCGAAAATCAATTGAAGGCTTTGTTAACGGCGACGAGGTTACCTACAAGCCACTTGAGCGTTCAGATGAACTGGGCGTTTTATCGATGACTTTCCATAACATGATCCGGACCATCCAGGAAAATCAGGAAGAACTGACGGCTCAAAACCAGGCGTTGCTGCTTAATAAGGACGAATTGCAAGAAAAGCAGACCAAGCTGCAAGAATCGCTGGAAGAAACAGAGAAGACAAAGGAACGAATCATCCGGTTCAACGATTTAAATCATATTTTGTCCTTCACTTTGGATAAGCAAAAATTGGCAAATGCGACGCTCCATTATTTCAAAGACACCTATGAAATCGATAGCGGCGTGCTATGGCTGCCTAAAACCGGAGAATTTGCTTTGGAAGGATTTACAGCAAGCATGTTCATGCAATTCCGGGAAGAGCGGATGCCTTACCTTGCGGAGCGGCTGAAAGACCGGGAATCGTTCACGATGAACCGGGAAGCGCTGCATGAAAAAGGGATTGCGACGGGGAAAGTATATATCTGTGATTTATATGCTTCTGTGAAAAACGAAGACCAAGAAAACATTGCGTTGCTTGGCTTGTCCCGGGTAGGCCGGACTTTCTCGAAAGAAGAAGAACTGGACATCAGCGGGTTATTGAACCGTATCCATTTGGCGATTGACCGCATTCAATTGTACGACGCCGCCATTCATGAACGTACGTTAAACGAAAGCATCATTAATAACATTAACGAAGGAATCCAGTTCATTTCGAAAAATGGCAATATGGTACAGCATAATGAAACAATGTGTACCATGCTGGATTGCGGAGGCATTCCGCTTGATGCGAATGTCGAATCGGACGTCTGGATCCACTCCATGTCCGAACAAACGACCACTCCTGAAGCGATGCTGGAATTCCTGCGCACATGCATTGATGAAAAAGAGGCAATATCGAATACTTTCCAATACACCGTCAAAGAACCATATGAACGTGTGATTGACGTATACAGCACATCGGTTGTGGTGGACAAAGAGAAAACAGGGACGATTTTTGTTCACCGGGACGTAACACGGGAGCATGAAGTGGATAAGATGAAATCCGAACTTGTCAGCACTGTCAGCCATGAACTGCGGACGCCGCTGTCGAGTGTACTCGGATTTACCGAGCTTCTGCTGAATAAACAGCTGAAACCGGAAAAACAGGAACGCTATTTAAAAACAATCTACAAAGAAGCAAAACGCCTGACCAATTTGATCAATGACTTTTTGGACCTGCAACGCATGGAGTCCGGAAGCCAGGTATACCGAATGGGCAAACTGTCGATGAGCGAAATGATCATCGAGACGGCTGAGAAGTTCCGTACACAGACCATGCACCCTATCGTCATCATCGATAATGCTTCCGACGTAATGGTCGAAGGCGATCGCGAGCGGCTGGCACAGGTATTGATGAACGTAATCGGCAATGCCATCAAGTTCTCGCCGATGGGCGGAAACGTGACGATTTCCCTGAAAAATGACTTCAAAAATCTGCATGTGTCAGTCAAAGATGAAGGCATTGGCATTCCGACTGAAGACATCCCAAGATTATTCTCTAAATTTCAGCGCATCGATAACAGTTCGCGCCGAAAAATTGGCGGAACCGGACTCGGCCTTGCCATCTGTCAGGAAATCATCGGAAAGCATGATGGAACCATTTGGATAGAGTCACAGGAAGGGCTTGGCACATCAGTCCATATCGAATTGCCGTTGCTTTCTGAAACAACCGAGTATGCCACCCATGAAGGAGCAGCAGAAAATCCGCCAGTGATGATCGTTGAAGACGACATCAGCCTTGCCTTGCTGCTGTCGGAGGAGTTGAAGCTGAATGGCTTCAAAGTAATTTACCACACGAATGTGGAAGAAGCGTTCAAAGAGGCAAAACGTACACAGCTTGTCGGGGCAGTTGTCGATATCATGCTCGGCGAAGAATTGAGCGGCTGGGATCTGGTCGACATGATGAAAAAAGATGCTGGAACGAAGGATATACCGATTGTGATTTCATCTGCCTTAGACCCGGTAACGGACGTAAAGAACATCACCCAAATCAGCCATTACTTAACAAAACCTTATGCACCGGTCAATTTATCCGAAGTGATGAAAAAATTACTGGATGGCCAACACCAAAATGGCGTTATTTTTTATCCCGAATAAAGAAAGCATTTCAGACAGGAACAACTAACTGCCAGCCACATTAAAAGCAGATATACTAAAAAAACGAACAGGCCCTTCAGGGGTCTGTTCGTTTTTACTAGGAAGCTACTATTTTCTCCACCAGTTCCAGAAGTTCCATCGGACTGAATGGCTTGGACATAAAGTAATTCGCCCCTTTTGATATAGCTTGTTCACGGTCTGCATCTTGTGCTTTTGCCGTCAGCATCAGCACCAAGGTGTTGTTTTGATCTTTCCTGACTTCTTCCAGCACTTCGAGGCCGGTTAAATAGGGCATCATATAATCCAGGATGATCAAGTCGTACTCATTCTCTCTGATTTTCTGCAGTGCTTCCTTGCCGTCTTCCGCTTCTTCTATTTCAAAATCGTCCTCGAGTGTATCGGTAATCAGTATACGCAGGATGTCTTCATCATCCGCCACTAATATTCTTTTCATATGTGTATACCTCCTAAAACTAAGTTGAGATTCCTTTGCGTTTCATATCGCCCCAATGGGCTTTTTTTCGAAACGCAGCGAAAATTCCTTGGACTCTCCACAAGACCATAAGCGGGCGGTACCAAAAGGTTTCTGTCAGCGCCCAGAAATAGAGGCGCACCAGATGGGACGCTTTCGGGTATTTATGAAGCGTCAATTCCTCCAGCAGGACGGCCAGCGCTGAAATGAGTGAACCATAAAATATCGTCACTAAAAAGAGGATGCCTGCCGTATACGGATCGATGATCGAGAAGAAAAATCCACCGACAATAAGGAAATATCCAACAAACTCGAACACTGCACCGAGAAGTTCCACAAACAGAAAGTAAGGCATTGAAAACATGCCGATAGAGCCGTATTTGGGATTCAGCATCATCTTCCTGTGAGACCAGAGGGTTTCGAATAGTCCGCGCTGCCAGCGTATCCGCTGCGACCGAAGAACATCCAGTGTATCCGGTGCTTCGGTCCAGCAAACAGGATCAGGAACGTATTCAATGCGCTGCTTGGACTTTTCTTCCCGAAGACGCCGGTGCAGCCTTACGACCAGTTCCATATCTTCCCCCACCGTGTTTTTATTATATCCGCCAGCTTGGATCACACGCTCTTTGTTAAAAACACCAAATGCGCCGGAGATGATCAGCAGGATGTTTAAATGGCTTAAAGCAAGCCGGCCGATTAAAAACGCACGGAAATATTCCACAATTTGCATGAGTACGACAGGACTCTTTGGCAGGTCAATCGCTTCCACTTTGCTTCTAGAAATGGTGGAGCCGTTTGCAATCCTTACAGAACCGCCGGCTACAATAATTTGGCCATCCGATTCAATAATTGGTTTCATCGTTTTGAGAAGCCCGTCATCTTCCAATATTGAGTCCCCGTCAATCGCACAGAAATAAGGATAAGCAGCCAGGTTGATGCCAGCATTCAATGCATCCGCTTTACCTCCATTCGCTTTTTTGATCAAGCGGATATATGGGAATATGGAAGACTGGTAGATCGTTTTGATTTCCG
>JASLAI010000050.1 GCA_030147225.1 Planococcus sp. (in: firmicutes)
CTTCGGGCAATTCATGCCCGAAGCTTTCTTTCGATAAAACCAATTGCTCCATCCTTATCCCCAGCAAAGAGTTAAGGGAATACCATATATTGTCTAAAAAATGTCCGATTTTCTATAAGCTCTATTATTTCCGTCGAAACCGGCACGTGCAACTGTATGCTTTTTTAGTACATGTGCTATTATTTTTTATTACATAGAGAAACTACTTTAGGGTAGTGGATCAAAACGGATTTCAGTCATCAAGTATGTTTGTTGAGGCGAAAGGATTCAAAAAAAGGAGGCGTCTGTGTTGGGAAGGACTTAATGAAAATCGGGGAAATTGCAAAAATGAGCGGGGTATCAACGAGAACGATCGATTACTACACGGTATCTGGATTGCTCCATAGTGAACGTTCTGAAGCCAACTACCGGCTTTATCCGGTTTCTGTTCTGCAGACGCTTGAACGAATCCAGCTGCTGAAGAAACAGCGTTTGTCGATTTCGGAAATCAGCGAAATCCTCAATGCGCCGGAAAGTCCGGAAACCGATGAGCTGGTGGATGAAGTTACCGAAGAATTCGAATACCTGCAACAAAAAATCACGCGCTTGGAAGAGCAATTGAAAGATGCGCCAAGCTCCGTGAAGCTGCACGTCAGCAAAGCGCTTAAGCATCAAATGGCAGCCATTGCCGCCTTAATCGCTTTACTGTAACCAACTTTGGAGGTGAATCCCTTTTACAGGGAAGACACGTGGATATAGTTACCTTATTGAATTTAGTGTTATTAGTCGTATTGATTGCTTTGACGGCATTTTTTGTCGGCTCGGAGTTTGCGGTCGTAAAAATCCGCATGTCGCGACTTGATCAATTGATTGCAGAAGGCAATAAAAAAGCAGTGATGGCAAAAAAAGTCGCCAGTGACTTGGATTATTACTTGTCTGCTTGCCAACTTGGCATAACCGTCACGGCACTCGGACTCGGGGCGCTCGGGAAACCGACTGTTGAACGCTTGATGTACCCGATCTTTGAATTTTTTGCAGTTTCTGATGCTGTAGCATCGGTTGCTTCCTATGCGATTGCGTTCATGCTTGTGACTTACCTTCACGTAGTCATCGGTGAAATGGCTCCTAAGACTTTAGCGATTCAATTTGCTGAAAAGATGTCCTTGCTGTTGGCACCGCCGCTTTATTGGTTCGGTCAAATTATGAAGCCGTTTATCTGGGCATTGAACGGAGCTGCCCGCGTCCTGCTGAGACTTTTCGGCGTTCAGCCGGCTGGGCACGAACAAGCCTATTCGGAAGAAGAACTAAAAATTGTTATGGCCCAAAGCTATGAAGGCGGAGCCATCAACGAAACAGAACTTTCCTACATGGAAAATGTCTTTTCATTTGATGAGCGTGTGGCTAAAGACATCATGGTGCCGCGTACCGAATTGGTGACGCTGGATAAAGATATGCCGCTGGAAGAAATCATCGAAATTTTAGATGAAAACAATTACACACGCTATCCGGTCACAGAAGATGGCGACAAAGACCGAATTCTCGGCTTTGTCAGCGCCAAGAAAATGCTGCCGCATATCGTCGCAGGGCGGGATTGGCAGTTGGAAGAATTCATTCTGGACTTGCCGACTGTGTTTGAAGCGACCGGATTGCAGAATGCGTTGTTACACATGCAGAATGCCCGCGTCCACATCGCTTTGGTGGCTGACGAGTACGGTGGTACGGCCGGCATGATTACGATGGAAGACATTTTGGAAGAAATCGTCGGTGAAATCCGTGACGAATTCGATGCGGATGAAGTTCCGGACATCAGCCAAATCAATGAAGACCAATATTTGATCAATGGCCGTGTTTTGCTGGAGGATCTCGAGGACCGCTTCGGCTTGTCGTTTGACGACAGCGAAGAAATCGATACCATCGGCGGCTGGATTCATTTCAAGAGCCTGGGGGAAGTTCAGCCAGGCGAAACCTTCACAGAAGACCAGACCTTGTGGACCGTAACAGAAATGGACAATCAGCAGATTAAGCAAGTTATGTTCCATAAACAACCGAAAAATTAATGGAATAAACTTGGCTGTAAAATAGCCAGTGCTACCTACAAAATAAGTGGAGGTGAATCCCTCAATTGAGGGATACAACTTGGATGGACAAATCGTAATTAACTTGATGCTCGTGGCGTTGCTGATCATCGCAACCGCATTTTTCGTGGGTGCCGAATTCGCCATATTGAAAGTGCGAATGTCGAGGATTGACCAATTGATATCAGAAGGCAACAAAAAAGCTGGACGTGCCAAAGAAGTAGCCAATAATTTGGACTACTACCTGTCCGCTTGTCAGCTGGGAATTACCGTAACCGCCTTGGCGCTGGGTGCCTTAGGAGAGCCGACAGTTGAACGCATGCTGCACCCGCTGTTCGACACTTTTGCAGTTCCAGCAGCATTATCAACCGTTCTGTCGTATGCTATTGCACTGAGCGTTGTAACATTCCTGCACGTGGTCATCGGAGAATTGGCGCCGAAAACCTTGGCAATCCAGTATGCCGAAAAAATGACCTTATTGCTGGCACCGCCGCTTTACTGGTTCGGGAAAATCATGAATCCCTTCATTTGGCTGATGAATGGTTCGGCACGCCTGTTCTTGCGTTTATTCGAAGTAGAGCTAGCCGGCCACGAAGAAGCCCATTCAGAAGAAGAATTAAAACTGATCATGGCAGAAAGCTACCAGAGCGGTGAGATTAATCAAACCGAATTGACCTACCTGAAAAACATATTTGCTTTCGATGACCGCATTGTTCGGAACATCATGATTCCACGGGAAAAAATAGTGACGGTCGATAGCGACTTGAACCGAGATGAACTGTTCAAAGTCATCGATGCGCACGAATACACCCGCTATCCGGTTACCGATGCCAGCAATAAAAACAAATTAATCGGCTTTATCAACACAAAAGAATTGTTGACGAGTATGGCGGCGGGGCGAACTCCAGAGCCCGAATCGTTTATACATGAAATGACAAGCTTTACTGAAACAACACCGATACAAAAGGTCTTAACAAAAATGCAGCAAAGCCGGACCCATATGGCGGTTGTTACCACAACAGACGACGTTATTTCCGGGCTTGTCACAATGGAAGACATCTTGGAAGAAATCGTCGGGGAAATCAGCGATGATTCGTACGAAGTGGAACCAACTTGATGAAAAGGAAGAAAAGCCTTAAGGCTTTTCTTCTTTTTTTGTTATTTGGAAAATTATTGATATAGTAGTTAAAAAGGAGCAGCAGAAAGGGGCGGTAAAATGCAGAATGAAACAATAAGGAAATTAAAGACACCCATCCTGTTCTTCGGAGCCTTAATTTTCTTCGCAATCGCTACATTCTTCAGTCTGTATGAAGGCAGCAAACTAGATGATGTATCATGGGAGTGGCCTTATTCTGCGGTATTTACAAATCTGCTAAACGGGGAAGTGACATCGGCTGACGATATTTTGACCATCGACTATCTCGTTTACGCCGCGAAGTTCCAGCCTTTATTTCCT
>JASLAI010000125.1 GCA_030147225.1 Planococcus sp. (in: firmicutes)
CCAGTGCAGGCGCAGGTTTTACTGCGAACCTTCTAATTGTTGGAACGGATGCCTTGCTATCGGGTATTTCAACGGAAGCAGCTGCAATTTTAGATGATACTTTGATCGTCACCCCTGCAGATAACTGGTACTTTAATATCGTTTCCGTTTTCGTCATGACCATTGTTGCTGGACTAATAACTGAGAAAATTATTGAGCCGAAATTAGGGAAATATGAAGGGACAGCGGTTATCGATGTCAGTGCTGAGGAGCATCCAAAAGCCAACAAAGGATTGCGCAATGCGGCTCTTGCAGCGCTAGCTTATATTGCAGTCTTGGTACTGCTGATTGTTTTGCCAGGTTCTTCTCTCCGCAATGAAGACGGGGGCATGATTCCTTCTCCCTTTTTGACAGGAATCGTACCAATCATCTTGGGTCTTTTCCTTGTGTTGGGCATTGCCTATGGAAAAACTGTCGGTGCTATTAAGAATTCAGGAGATGCTGTCGGCTACATGGCTGAATCCATCAAAGATATGTCCGGATTTATTGTTTTAATCTTTGCAGCATCACAATTTATCGCTTACTTTACATGGACCAATATCGGAACATGGATTGCTGTCAACGGAGCTGAATTTTTGACTCAGATCAACTTTACAGGCATTTACCTGATTGTTGGCTACATCTTATTCACTGCTTCCTTAAACTTCCTGATTACTTCAGGATCAGCAAAATGGGCATTGGAAGCTCCGGTATTTATTCCGCTGTTCATGCAATTGGGTTATCATCCGGCATTTACACAGATGGCGTATCGTCTTGGTGATTCCTCAACGAATATTGTGACACAGCTAAATCCATACTTTATCGTTGTTCTTTCCTTCCTGAAGGAATATGACAAAAAAGCGGGTATGGGAACTTTGATATCATTAATGATTCCATATACTCTATCTTTCTTAATCGTCTGGATTATTTTGTTCCTGATTTTCTTCTTCACAGGATTGCAGTATGGACCAGGAATTACTCCTTATTTATAAAGAGCAACTCATTCAATATTGGGTTTATCCCTGCTGAGTGTTAAAGTGAGGTAAAAGACTAATCATAATGAGGAGGGCAATAAGTGGCAGAAAAACTAATTGATGAACAGCTGCAAGAAGAGATGGTCAACTGGCGCCGTGATTTGCATAAGCATGCGGAATCGGGATTTTTGGAAATGCGGACCGCTTCACTCGTTGCTAAGCGATTATCCGAACTGGGCTACCCGTTGAAAATGGCTGGAGAAGTTATGAAAGCTGATCAACGTATGGGCGTGCCAAGTCAGGAAATTCTCGATGCGCATTATAGATGGGCTGAATTGAATGGAGCAGATCTGGAATGGCTGCCAAATTTCAAAGATGGCATGACCGGGATAGTCGCTCTGCTGGAAACCGGCAATCCGGGACCAGTCCTTGCTTACCGATTTGATATGGATGCATTGGATATTCAAGAGGAACTGGCTGAAGGCCATATTCCATTTGATGAGGGCTTTCAGTCCGTCAACGCAGACAAAATGCATGCTTGTGCGCATGATGGTCATACTTCAATCGGATTGGGCTTTGCGAAAACATTGATGGACAATAAAGAACAATTGGCAGGAACCATTAAATTGATTTTCCAACCGGCGGAAGAAGGGACACGCGGAGCAAAATCCCTAGTGGCTGCAGGCGTCGTTGATGATGTGGATATCTTCATCGCCATGCACCTTGGAACCGGTGTGCCCACTGGTGAGTTTGTAGCGGGCAATGCTGGATTTTTAGCCACAACAAAGTTGGATGTGACTTTTAAAGGTGTAGCTTCACATGCTGGCGGCAAGCCGGAGGAAGGGCGAAACGCATTGATGGCGGCATCTTCTGCAGTTCTGGGATTGCACGGAATTCCACGTCACTCAGCAGGAGCTTCGCGGATCAACGTTGGGGTGCTGAATGCTGGCTCCGGACGCAATATCATTCCGTCCACTGCTTATATGAAGATTGAAACCCGTGGGGAAACATCCGAAATCAATGATTATATCCGTTCTCAGGCATTTGCTGTTCTGGAAGGAGCTGCAGCAATGTATGGGGTAGAAGTCGCAACTGAAGTGGTTGGCGAAGCCAAGAGCAGCATACCAAGCAAAGAGTTGGTTGAAGCTTTGCACGAAATCGCCCAAACCTCGCCTTATTTGACGAAAACAATTGACTGGTCCACCGATGCAGCAGGATCTGAAGATGCGACCTATTACATGGAACATGTAAAAGCGCACGGCGGCCTGGCTACTTATTGCATCGTCGGCAGTGATCTGGCAGCTGGACATCATAATGAACGATTCGATTTTGATGAAGCGTCCATGCTCGCAGCTGTCGATGTACTGTATCGTTCTGCATTAAAGCTTAGTAGACGATAAGAAAAGACGGCAGAAAATATACTGATTTTCTCAACAGAGACAAGAAAACACCTCGAATTATTGTTGGTTATTACATACAACAATAATCTAGAGGTGTTTTTCTATATAGCATCATGTGGATTTCAAGTAAGCAGTTTTAGATAGAAGACACTTAATCAAAAAATAAGTTTTCTCTCTAAAACTTACAATTTATTCCTGTATAGCAGCCGATAGTTTTAGAGTAACAAAAAAACTTAAAGTATGACATTGCATTTAAAAAAGAATTCCGGATAAGAAAATGACAAGCGTTACCGATACTGCACTGAAAATAGTTGATGCGAGGACAGCTTGAGCAGCGAATGCAGTTTCATTGTCGTATTCTTGTGCAATGATAGCACTATTTACAGAACTTGGAACGGCGGAAGCGACAAACATTGCTTGAGCAGTTATGGCGTCGACGTTAAGGAACTGAATGATGACAAAAGCTAATAGCGGGCTGATAATGAGCCTTACACCTACACTCAAATAGACGGTCAGCATGTTTTTAGTGAAATTCAATTGGACGACCTGCGCTCCCAGAGTCAAAAGTGCTAATGCAATCAGCGCATCTGCAATATAAGAACCCGGAGTGTAGAGAAACTGCGGGAGCGTAAGGTCAAACGCATTCAGCATCAGGCCGAAAAACATGGCATAAAGAACTGGCATTTTAAAATAAGGGACAGCAGCTTTGATTTTTGACTTGTCCAATCGTTGTAAGCTAATAATGCCATAGGAATAGACGAACAAGTTTTGAAAAGT
>JASLAI010000012.1 GCA_030147225.1 Planococcus sp. (in: firmicutes)
AGGAGGGATTCCTTTGAATGATTTGTACTCAAATAAAAATTACTGCCGACTATATGAATCCATTGAAGACGGAATCTGTGGAAGCTTTGATTTTACAGACGAACTTGGGACGATTTATCATCAATTCATTAAAAGAAAGATTCCCATTCAGCATGAGAACACCATCTATTACGATCTCACTACTCCTTATGGCTATGGCGGTCCTACTATCATCGAGCTGTTTGCAAAGGGGCAAAAAAAAGAATTGGTTGCCCGCTTTTGCAAAGCCTTCAGCGCTTATTGCATAGAACACAACGTCGTCAGTGAATTTGTCCGCTTTCATCCGCTCAAAGGAAATGCAAAAGACTTCAATTCCTGTTATGAAGTTTGTTTCAGACGCCACACCACTGGCGTTACATTAAAAGGATTTAAAAATCCGGTGCAGGAGGAATTCTCCGGCTCCACCCGAAAGAGAATCCGGAAAGCTTTGCGGGAAGGTGTGACTTATCGGGTAACAGCAAATCCTGACAATTTGGATCAGTTTAAAGACATCTATTTAAAAACGATGGAACGAATCGGCGCGGATCCCCTTTATTTTTTTGATGATACGTACTTTTCCAATTGCCTAAAACACTTTAGCGAAGAACTTATCTTAGTGGAAGCCTTATATGAGTCCCGAGTTGTTGGTGCAGAACTGCATTTCCGCTCTGGCCCGGTTATACACACTCATCTTTCAGGCAGCCTCGCCGAATATAACCACCTGTCTCCTGTCTACGTGATGACTTACGCGATTGTCTTATGGGCAAAAGAACGTGGATTTGAACTGATTCATTCCGGCGGCGGACTTACTACAGCACCTGACGACTCACTCTATCTCTTCAAAAAAAGGTTTGGCAAGAATACAGAATTCAACTATTACATTGGGTACAAAATATGGAATAAAGAAATTTATCGGGAATTGACCAAACTGACAGAATCCAATTCCAATACGGACTTTTTCCCTGCATATCGGCAGAAAGGAAGCCAAACTTGAACAAATGAAAAGCAGGAAAACTGCTTTCCGTTTGTTTTTATTTTGAATGGAAACTATATCCGTTAACTTATTTAATTTTTTTAA
Organism: Planococcus sp. (in: firmicutes); assembly: GCA_030147225.1. Lineage (GTDB taxonomy): Bacteria > Bacillota > Bacilli > Bacillales_A > Planococcaceae > Planococcus. Next base: position 1,097 of record JASLAI010000012.1, read on the forward strand.
GGAGAGGCAATATCAATCCGTAGACCGTTTTCAATTCCGTGATATTCGCGAGTCTGCAAGCGACTGTATAAAACAGAATTCCAGCAGCGATTTGCAGCAACAGTTGGATTAAAATGTTTGTCCCCAACATTCCTCCAAGCAGCCATACGACAGTCCCCATTCCAAATGACAGCAAGTAAACCGGCAGCAAATCGCGCAGTTTTTCTGCAGCTGGATAAGCCACTTCCCGCTTGGAAAAATGGCTGTTGACGAAGAACTCCAAGTAGGTATTCATAATAGCAGCGCCGATCAATCCAATGACGCCTAATTCTAGCCATACCGCCAGGAAAAGCAAGACACTCAACGAGAGTTTATTGATAATTTCCAATAGCAGATACAAATCGGATCGGCCTTTTACCTGCAGGATACTTAAATCCAGTGCCAAAATTGGATAAAGCATCCCTGCAATCGACAGCAATTGGAAATAGGGGACCATAGGCAGCCATTTTTCGCCAAATACCAGAAGCACCAATGGCTCTCCCACTGCAGCCATCCCCACCATGACAGGGAAAATGAGAAAAGCCGCAAGCTTGGTAATCTTTCTATAAGACTGCCTTAATCGCTCATGCTCGTCTTGAATGCTGCTAAGAACAGGGTAGGTGACCCGCAGTATTGTCGCAGCCAAATTCTGAGAGACGATTTCACTGAAACGGGAAGCGTTCGTGTAATACCCGAGCTGAGTCGCGGAATACTGTCTGCCGATAATGAGAAAATAAACATTTGTATAGAAAGTGTCAATTAATCCTGACACGAGGAGTTTCCAGCCAAAACCGAATAAGCGTTTAAACGAAGCGATACTGAAGATCAATGAAGGAATCCATTTCTTAGACAAATTGAAAAGCAGAGACTGGATGGCGTTCATCGACAATTGCCGCATCACGAGACTCCAGACGCCGTAGCCTGTCATTGCCAGTCCCACTGCAATAAACCCTGATAAGATACTGGAACTCAAATTGATTTTTGCCTGCGCTTTGAAATTTACTTCTTTAGCAAACATTGCTTTAGGAATGATGGCGAGAGAATTGATGATAATTCCAAGAGATAGTACCCTAACCAGCGATACCAGCTGCGGTTCACCAAAAAATCCACTGATGGCCGGAGCTGCAGCGAACAAAAGCAAATAAATGAATACAGAGATCAATAAATTAAAATAAAAGACGGTAGAATAATCCGCTTGAGTGGCATTGCGTTCCCTTATCAAAGCTTGGGTAAATCCGCTGTCGACAATCGAATTGGACAGGGCGATAAATACCAGGATCATTCCGATCAGGCCAAAATGTTCAGGCAACAGCATGCGTGCCAAAATAATCTGGATGAGAAACTGGATGCCTTGATTGCCGATCAAATCACCGAAGCTCCACAGCAAACCGCCAATTGTCTTCTTTTTTAATGAAGGTTGTGGTTCCATTTAACGGTCTCCTATCCCCCAGTCCTCTGCTTCATCTACATCCGCACTTACTGGATTAATTTCCATCTTACTTTTCGGATACTGTCTGTCAGATTTGGGAAAAAGCGCTTCATTTCAAGCAGCACACGCTGTTTTGTTCCAAGCTCTGAATAGATTTCCCGGTACTCTCCTCGTTTTGCTTCTTTAAACTTTCCTTGTTCCCATAAAAGCGAAAACTGATAGCCTTGTTTTGCCTTAGTTAACGCATTGTCGTATCTATAGTTGGTGTATTCATTGATTTCATCAAACATTCTTTCCATATCATGATAATGATTGATTCGCTTTGTGCTGGTCGCCAGTTCCCGCTCTGTCCATGAGCTCTTGACTCCTACCCGATATGCCGACATGTTTTCATCCAAATAATCCACTGTCCCACGAAGCGCAGCCAAAATGATCAGAGGGTAATCGCCCACAACTGCGTTCAAATAGAATGGCGCTAATGTTTGAACTTTTTCTTTTGAATAGACCATCGTATTTGTGGCAACTAGATCTCCACCGCCTTCAATTACGCGTTCAACAGACAAAACTGTATTGCCGTGCTCAGGTCTAACAGTGGAAAGAATTTTTTTCTTGTCAGCGAGAACCCGGTCCGCTGCGTGGACGGTCATGCTGCAAGCAGGATGAGCTTCCATATAGTCGACCTGCTTCTGTAGTTTATAAGGATCTGTCCAGTAATCATCACCTTCACAGACTGCGATGTATTTTCCAGCAGCCCGGTTGTGGTTGAAGAGTTCAACACGGACACCTTTTGAATATTGGTTATGGTTTTGATAAATTGGTTTGATCAGAGTGGGGTATTGGTTTTCGTATTGTTTGATCACTCGGGGGCTATGATCGGTTGAGGCATCGTCATAAATTAGGATTTCAACTTCAAAATCAGTTTTTTGCATCAGAAAGCTTTCGATTGCTTCCGCAAGATAATCGCCGTGGTTGTAGCTGGTACAGACAATGCTGACCATTGGGGTAGTTGTCATGAGAGTCACTCCTCTATATTTTAGATGCAATGCATTAAAGCAATAAAAGGGAAGGAATAGCCGGAACTGTTACTTTTTACTCACTCCCGCTATCTTTTTAACATTCTATCACAAAAATAAGATACAAATATAGATAATTCGTATTATTTAGAAAATAATATTTTGTTTACAAGAAATTAATATTAATTTATCATTTCAAATAATTCCCTGTTTTAATTTCTATTTATTGTGAGAGCTAAAACAGTAAAACTAGAAAAACTCCTTGAGCACCTAAGCGACTCATGGAGTTCTATAGATTATTTTTGTTTTGAATGCCAGGCCCAGGCACTGGAAATAATCGAGTGTAAATCATAGGCAGGGGTCCAGCCTAAAGCTTTACCAATTTTATGAGAAGAAGCAACTAAAGTAGCTGGATCGCCTGCGCGTCGTGCAGAGTATTTAACGGCAGCCCGTCTTCCCGATATTTGTTGGCAGGTTTCAATAATTTCGTTCACTGAGTAACCTGCACCATTGCCCAGGTTATAGGTTTCATTGGCAATTTTGCCATTGGCCATTCCTTCATAAGACAAGATATGGGCACGTGCCAGGTCTGTCACGTGAATATAATCTCGGACACACGTACCATCAGCTGTATCGTAATCTGTTCCGAATACAGAGATTTTCTCACGCTGCCCAAGAAGATGCTGCAATACGATAGGAATCAAATGCGATTCAGGATCATGGCTTTCCCCTATTTCCCCTGATTCATGGGCTCCTGCAGCATTAAAATAGCGCAGCACGACATATTGAAAGTCATGAACGTGGGCGATGTCCGCCAAAACCTGCTCGACCATCAGCTTCGAACGGCCATATGGATTGATTGGCTTGGTAGCCGTTTCTTCCGTAATTAAGTCACTATCCGGTATGCCATAAGTTGCAGCTGTTGAAGAAAAGATGAACCGCTTGATACCGTACTCGATCATTTTTTCTAACAATACCAAAGTTGCACTAATATTATTCCGGTAATACTTCAGTGGATTTTCCACAGATTCACCAACCAGGCTATTGGCCGCAAAATGGAACACTGCATCGATGCTGTATGTAGTGAAAATTGTATCCAATACGGATCGGTCACCTAAATCTCCTTTGATGAAAGTCGCTCGCTCATCGATCAAGTGCTCGAAACCGGTCGTCAAATTGTCCAGTATCACTACTTCATATGTATCCGCCAATTCCTTGACGGTGTGGCTGCCGATATATCCTGCGCCGCCGCAAACTAATATTGCCATAACTCTTTTTTCCTCCTTTGTTTGATAAAAGATACGAATACTACCAATTGTACCATTAGTGGAAATTCTTCCGGAGGATTTATTCCATTATAAACTGCAGACCGCACCTTGGTTGCCCTATACCGCACCTCAGACAACTCTAACCGCACCCCAAACTGTAAAGTCCGCACCTCAAAGAGCGATTTCCGCACCTGGCCCTCTCTTTTCCGCACCTCGAGCCGCACAGGTATCGACGCAAAAAAACACGTTTCCGTGAAGCCTTTATTGGCGGCTTCAGCAGGAAACGTGTTCAATCTTCTTACGGCACAAAATAATTTTGGCTTTCGTAAACCGCCATGTCTTCTTCCGGCAAGACTAAATTGCCGATGTTCACCGTATTGCCGATAACCACATGGCCATCACCAGCGCCGACATAAATTCCATAGGACGATTTACCCCGCGGATCTACAGCCATATTGTTCAAGATCTGCGTGTCATAGCTTGGCAGCTGGAGATTTTCGCCGCCATCGCCGCCGCGTACAGCGATATTGTATTCGTTGTTGAAGGCAATATTCGATTCAATAATATTCGACTCCGAAGCATTTTTTACATCGATGCCATAGTAGAATCCACTGACCGTATTGTTTTCGATCAAACTGCCGGTTTCACTTTCCACTGTGATTCCCTGCTGATCGTCATAGCCCGGGCGGTCTTCAGTAACCATGCAATTGAGCACATGGTTATCTTCGCCACCTCCATACAAAGATAAATGACCGTCACCAGAATTTCGCACTACACAGGAATCAATAAGATTGTGGCTGGAATCAAAGCTGATGATTCCAGAGGCGTAATTGAATTCAGAAGTTACTTTTCGGACAATATTGTGATCAGAATGGTTAAGGTGCACGCCTTGGGAAAAGTTTTTCATATAGGTGTCTTCGATTGTGCTATTGTCCGTATAAAGAAACAGTATGGCGATATGGGAAGTCAGGTAGCCATCTTCAGGCAAACGCTCTCCCATCAAAAATCCGCCTTTTAAATGCACGTCTTCGGTTTCATTGACCCAAAATACACCATATTCCTCATCCGTGTCCGTTTGGAATATCACTTCTTCCATCAGAATCGTGATTGGCTTTGAAATCTTCAAGGCAAAATAGCTGTCACCGTATCCGGTTACTGCTTTAAGGTCGGGGTTCTTGCTAAGCTTGTAAACGCCTGGTGGTATTTCGAGCGTTCCTCCGGCCGGTGTATCATCAATGGCTTTTTGAATTTCTTTTGTCTTGTCAACTGCTTCGTCCAGATTGGCACTGTAACTTTCGCTGCTGTCTTTTGCATCATCTCCTTGAGTCATTTTTTCAACCATCAAAAAGAGATAACTAAACCCAGCAATGCCTAAAATCATCAGCAGAATAGATCCAAATGTTTTTGCTTTCATACCAATCACCTCCTTCGGTTCAACATGTTCTTATTTATTATCATACATAATATAGGATGAAAATAACAGTTTGATATCTGAAAATTCAATTATAACAACTTAATAGGGAAATTAGCACTAAAAAACACCACATTCTCAGAGCTGCTCTGAGGGATGCGGTGTTTTGTTTTCATTATTTTTTTGGTGATGTTCAGTCGGTTCCGGTTTTGCTGGTTCGATTCTTATCTCTTCTGCTCCACTGTCTTTACTGCGTGCAAGCAGCTCTTCCCGGTGATTATGGGCAACATCTTCTCTTTTTGAACTCGCTTTGCCTAAAGAAAAAAGAATGGCCATCGTGAACATAAAACCGCCTGTTATTATCGCCCACATATGATCCACCTCTTGCTGTATAACCCGAATGCTATCATATATGTTCTACTCCTTACAATTTCATTATTCTGTTGATTTATACCATCTTACGCTAAATTTTTGGTGTTTACTAGCTTCATATGTACCAATAATTTGAAACCTAACCCACCTATTGATTCAATACAGCTAGAGCAGTTTGTCAGAATTCCGTATTTACCTGCTTTTTTCTGTTTTTTCTATGTTTTAAGCGCCATAGTTTATCTAAAGCTGCATAAATTACAGCTCCTAACGCTGCTCCTGCACTGTCAATCATCACGTCCCGCACTTCTCCGCTTCGTCCTTCAATAAATAATTGGTGGATTTCATCCGTCACCGCAAACAATACACACATGCCAAATCCTAAGACCAATTGTTTCAGCCCACGCAACCCGCTGCTTCTCCAGGCATTTAAACTTAATAAGCTCAATAACAAATAGGCGATAAAGTGAGCATTCTTTCGGACAAAGGTATGCAAGCTTTCAACGTCAATCTCAAAAGATGGCGCCACCTGATCGATAAAATTCAATAGCGCTGCTACGACGCCTGAGCTTA
>JASLAI010000197.1 GCA_030147225.1 Planococcus sp. (in: firmicutes)
AGACAACCGCGTTGGATTCTGTGGCAATCTGTTCACGGTAGGCGTCTTCATTCACTTCCAAGTATGTCTTCTTTCCGACTCCAAGAAGCGTCAATGCCCGTTTAGCCGCTGCCGCATTTTGGATTGTGAATGCAGCATGGCGGTCACAGGTATATTCGCATGAACGGCTGTAAGCTTGGCTGAGGAAAGGAATAAAGCCAGCTGGCAGGATCAAGATATTCTTCCAAACATGGCGGCGCTTCACATGCGCCAGTTCATGAGCAATGATGAAGTCGAGTTCTTCCTGTCCCTGCTCGCGTGCAAGTTCAAATACCTCGGAATACAAAACGACCATGTCACGGCCAAAGAAACGCGTAGCAAATGCATTCAGCGCTCCTTCAGATTGAATAACAAAAACATCCGGTACTTTCTTCAGTTCCATTTGTTTTGATAAAATCTGTACACGTTCATAGACATCCGGAAACTGCCGTTCGTGGATCCGGACTCCGTTGCCTCGGATTGACCCGAGCATGATGACGTTCGCGAACAGCATAAAAACCAAAACGGTTATCGCTATGCCAATGCCGATGATGGATGCAATGAGGGCTGCGTAAATAAAAATACTGAAAAATAGACTAATGCCGAAATAGACGTTCTCTCTGCTCGATTTAATATAGTTGTTATCCATCATTTACTCCCTCTCAATTTGGAATATCTTACATATAATAGCACATGGTACCCATCAACGGTTGATGATTTTCATTAATTATCTGATTTATTTTCAGCAAGACCGTCTTTATCGTATATGCTTGCTGCAGCTAAAAATCCCCTTCGGATTTGAAGGGGATTTGCCATTCATTCAATGAAATTGTTTCATAGCAGCTAAGCGTTCTCCTGTTTTAAGCTCTCGATGATGTTATCGTTTTTAATTTTGGCGGTTGAATAAAGCATGGCCGCTCCAACGATCAAGAAAATCATCAGGACAACAAAGAGAATGCTTATCCAAGGAAGTGCGAAGCCATATTGAAACGTATAGCCGAGTGACCAGTGCATGGCAAACATGACGGCAATACTGACGGGCAGTCCAATCGCTAATGCTTTTACGCCATAAAACAGGCTTTCGAAGCGAATCATCTTCGCAAATCCGTTTGGCGTCATCCCAACCGACCTTAACATGGCAAACTCCCGCTTCCGGAGCGAAATGCTCGTAGAGATGGTATTAAAGATATTGGCAATCGAAACGAGCGATATCAATATGATAAAGCCGTATGTGAAAACGGACATCAGTAAAATCATTTGCTCTTCCCGCTGGCGCTGCTGGTAGACGTTATAGACTTGGATAGTCATGTCGTTCTGCTCTTCAATCGCGTCTTGTGTTGCCATTGGATCGGTGCTATTCGCATAAATCGAATAGGTGAATTCGTCATCCGTGAGCTCCAGCTGATTAAAGGCTTTTTCAGGGATGATGACATTCAATCCTCCAATAACTGCCGTCTCAACACCCAGCGGCACTTCGTTGGTCAATGCGACGATTTCAAATGCGCTCAACAATTCGCTTTCAGTCGCCTCGCCGGTTTCGCTGTAAGGCTGGGTATACAAGTCAATTTCATCCCCAATCTTACTCTCGATGGTTTTGGTTTCAATGAATTGGCCGGATGCGGCATCTTGATAAGACACTTCATCAATTACAATCGCTTTCGGGTTGCCTTGGCCGAAAGATTCTGCATTCAGCCCGAGCTTTTTTGCATACGCTTTAAAACTTGCATCGTCCAAGCCATGGATATCGACGTAGTAGCTTAACTTTCCGTCTTCAAGTACTACCTCACCGGTTTCCAGCTGTGCAGCCAATCGTTCCGGCAGCCGCTCAGTTTCAATCAATGCTTGTGCCCATGTACTTTTGATCATCGTGGCCTCGGTGATATGTGGCAATTGACGATATTTGGGCAGATCGCTTTCCCCTACGCCATTGCCACTGATATGCAGATCGAACTGGGAGTTGCCTTGAGACATTTCCATGGTTTTTTTCAACCCATCAGTAAAATACGTCACCGATAAGAACAGGACAATGCTCACGACCAATGAAAACAAAAGGGCTAAATAGCGTTTGCGGTTTCGCTTGGCATTCTTCAAGCCGATTTCCGCTTCCAGACCAAAAATTTTCCTCACCCATTTCGATGTTTTGAGATTTTTTCCGGTTAATTTGATGTCTTCCGTTTGGCGGATGGCATCAATAGCAGAAATTTTCGAGGCTTTCTTTGCAGGAACGTAAGTCGAAACGAAAATGGTCAGAATCGAAATGCCGCAAGCCAGGATCAATGAAGACGGCGTGACTACCAGCTCAAGCTTCTCAGAAATAGTGAGTGCTTCTTCAATGAACGTATTGATGAATGCAAAAGTCAGGCTGAGTCCACCAAATCCTGCCAACAGTCCGATGGGTATACTGATGGCTCCAATGACCGCTCCTTCAAAAAAGACGGAATTGCGCTTTTGCTTTTTGGTGGCCCCAACGCTCGACAACATGCCCAGATGACTTGCACGCTCGGAAACACTGATGGCAAAAGCATTGTAAATCAATGCCACCGAACCGATGAGAATGACTCCCATAATAATCGTCGCCAAAGAAAACAGCGTAAGCCGCAAACGATCATTGCCTGTCACACCATAATAGCGCAGCAAATCCGAATTGAATTGCACGCTTTCAATGCCGTTATTATCTGCGAAGTTTTTTGCATGTTCAAACAGTTCGGTTTCAAGCTTGGAGACGACAACGAAAGCGTCAAAAGTCTCGCTTTCTTCAAGATTATTTTTGTCTACAAAACCAACCACGGTATAACCTGGGGACCAGGCCGGTTCCCAATCCGGTCGATCAAGTATGCCTGTAATCGTCACTGTTTTTGTTTCCAGGTTGGCGAGTTTTTCGAAGGACTGGTCATCGCTGACCTGCAGGGAATCGTTTTGAGTCAATACCTTCCCTTCAGTTTCGTGGATACGCTGTCCTATTTCAACCGTTACTTGATCGCCGATTTGAAAAGGCGTTTGAATATTGTCCTGGATTACTGCTGAAATGGCGACTTCTTCTTCTGAAGCTGGCAATCTCCCTTCTGAAACCGTCATGGGAAATTGCGCCAAGCCCTGTTCGTCGTAGTTTTGGAAATACAGGTAGGGCTTGTATGCATTTTTTGAACCTTCCAGGTAGGCATAGCCTCCGCTTGAAAGGGTCAACTTTTCGGTATGGTCATCTTGTTCGATGGCTTCGATTTGCTGTTTTTCCACATTTTTGTACTGGACATGCCATTCCCCGTTTTTCGAAATCTCCTGGCGGATCATAAGATCAAGAAACGACACACTGAGTGTCATCACCGCTGTTATCATTGCCACAGAAATGATGACACCGATTATAGTGACGAGTGAGCGGCGTTTGTTTTGTCGCAGATGCCGGATGGTTACTTTATTGATGATATTCATGGCCGGATGACCTCATCTTTCGCAATTCTTCCATCTTCTATGGAAATGATGCGGTCTGCCTGCAACGCGATGCGCTCATCGTGGGTGATGACAATCAAGGTCTGCTTGTACATCTTATTGAACAGCTTCAGCAATTCCATGATTTCTTCGCTGTTTTTGCTGTCGAGGTTGCCGGTCGGTTCGTCCGCCAGCATAATCGATGGATTGCTGATAAGTGCGCGTCCAATCGAGACACGCTGCTGTTGTCCGCCAGAGAGCTGATTCGGCAAATGAGAAAGGCGTTTGTCCAGCCCCAATACATCAATAATTTTGTTGAAATGTACTGGATCCATTTGTTGTTCGTCCAACAGCATGGGCAAGGTCACGTTTTCTTCAACCGTCAAAATCGGTATCAAATTATAGAATTGGTAGATCAAGCCGATTTGCCGGCGTCTGAAAATGGCCAGCTGGGTTTCATTCAAGTTGTAAATGTCCGTTTGGTCAATCCAAACGCTTCCGCTCGTTGGCCGGTCGACACCGCCCAGCATATGAAGCAAAGTCGATTTGCCGGAACCGGATGGGCCGATGATGCAGACGAATTCGCCCTTATTCACCGTAAACGATACATCGTCCAGTGCTGTCACGGCGGTCTCGCCTGTGCCGTATACTTTTGATAAATTTTTCACTTCAACAATTGTCATGGGAAAACCTCCATATATTCTATGTTTAAGCTTAGTATAGATAAGCCGCATGACTGTCCGGTGACTGGCAAGTGACAATCCAGTCACTTAAGAAAACATAAGAAAAAGCAGGCAACAAACTAAATTACCTGCTTGTAGAATTTGATATGGAATGAGGTGCCCATGCCAGGCTCGCTTTTCACTTCGATGTCACCTTGCTGGCTGGTAATGATGCTGTACGCCATCGCAAGACCGATGCCGACACTGTCGTCTCCTGCATTCTTGCCTTTATAAAAGCGTTTGAAAATATGGGGCAAGTCCTGTTTCAAAATCCCACTGCCGTTGTCGGCAATGCTAATTTCGGTATAAAGTGCGTTTTCAGTATAACCGATCGACAGCCGGCCTCCCTCTGCGGTATGTTCGACACAGTTTTTCAATATATTGATCAGCGCTTCGGCGGTCCAGTTCAGATCCCCTGAAAAAGCGGCTTGAGGATCTCCTTCAATCTTCAGCCGCAGCCCTTTGATGTCCAGCGGCACTAACAGCGGTTCAATCGCTTTATCAACAAGAATTGTCACGGACACTTTTTCTTTTTTGAACGCGATCGTACCAGCATCAATTTTCGACAGTTTGAGCAGCGAAGACACCAGCCAGTCCATCCGCTCCAGCTGAACACTTATGTTGCGAGTGAATTCAGCACGCTTAGCTTCCTCGAGGCGATTGTCGCGCAACAAATCCACCATGACCATCATGGATGTCAGCGGCGTTTTCAATTGATGGGAAATATCCGAAATGGCATCTGTCAGTTTTTCTTTGTCTTCACGAAGAAGCGTGCCGTGTTCGGAAAGCATATTCGTCACTTTGTAGATTTGGCTTTTCAGCAGGCTCAATTCGCCTTCTGTGTTGTCACGGACGTCCAGCTGAAAATCGCCGTTGCTGATTTTTTGCAGGTAGCCCGACAACTTGGCAATTTCCCGGTAGCGCCACCATGTAAAAACAACGGCTGTCAGCACCAATATAAAGGATACAGCTGCGATGCTCCAGGCTGCCACTTCAGATATAAAAACAGCAGCAAGAAACGCTGCAGCCACGCTGATGACTAGGAGTGCCGTTAAGAACAATTGAATTTCCCGGTTGCGCAGCACTGTCAATCACCCGCCTTATAGCCCATGCC
>JASLAI010000207.1 GCA_030147225.1 Planococcus sp. (in: firmicutes)
GGATGAAATTTTCTACAACCCGCAGCATCCATATACATGGGGCTTGTTAAGTTCCATGCCATCGTTGGATACGGAAGATGCAAAACTATATGCAATCCCAGGCACGCCACCTGATTTGTTGGATCCACCTAAGGGTGACGCCTTTGCACTGCGAAGCGAGTATGCACTGAAAATTGATATGGAGCAAAATCCTCCATTCTTTAAAGTCAGTGATACACATTCAGCTGCTACATGGCTGTTGCATCCCGATGCGCCGCAGGTTGAACCGCCTTTAACTGTCATTGAACGTATGAAAAAATTCCCGGGAAGCAGATATTATGAAGGGGGCGCGGTATAATGGCTGAAAAATTACTCGAAATTAAAAACCTGAAACAGTACTTCAATATCGGGAAAGCGAATGAAGTCCGCGCGGTAGATGATATTAGCTTTGACATTTACAAAGGTGAAACTCTAGGTTTGGTAGGGGAGTCTGGCTGTGGTAAATCCACGACTGGCCGTTCCATCATCCGTCTATATGACGCTACTGATGGTGATGTTTTTTACGAAGGCGAAAATGTCCACGGCAAAAAATCAAAACAAGATCTAAAAAAATTCAACCGTAAAATGCAGATGATTTTTCAAGATCCATATGCTTCTTTGAACCAGCGGATGAAAGTAATGGATATTATTGCTGAAGGCATCGATATTCACGGTTTGGCGAAAAACCAAACCGAGCGCAAAAAGATGGTTTACGATTTATTGGAAACGGTTGGCTTGAATAAAGAACATGCCAACCGCTACCCGCATGAATTTTCAGGCGGTCAGCGCCAGCGTCTGGGTATTGCCCGTGCTTTAGCGGTAGATCCGGATTTTATCATTGCTGATGAGCCGATCTCTGCATTGGATGTGTCTATTCAGGCACAGGTCGTTAACCTGTTGAAAGAACTTCAAGTAGAAAAAGGCTTAACTTTCTTATTCATTGCCCACGATTTGTCCATGGTTAAATACATTTCAGATCGGATCGGGGTTATGTATTTCGGAAAGTTAGTTGAATTGGCACCAGCTGAAGAGCTGTACAACAACCCATTGCATCCTTATACGCAATCTTTGTTGTCAGCAATTCCATTGCCAGACCCGAACTATGAGCGCAACCGGGTTCGTAAATCTTATGACCCGGCAGTTCATGAATACAATAAAGCTGATGATGTTCGAATGAGAGAAGTCAGTCCTGGCCATTTTGTTCAATGTTCAGAACGTGAATTCGAATCCATCAAAGCGGCTTCGGTAAGCAATTGATAAAAGAACGGTGTCCTAATTGGGCATCGTTCTTTTTATTAGTTTGCTGTTAACATTTTCTACTGCAATAAGCTCTTCGATTATCGATGGATGACGGATGTAATTAATCGGTGTTCTAGCGCATTTTTTATTTCAATTATGCAGATAAATGATAGAATGGAAGAACAATGGATAAAGGGGTGCGGTAGGATGAAAAAGTCATGGAAATGGGCATTGATGTGTGCCACAAGCATCAGTTTGGCAAGTGCAGGAAATGTGTATGCAGCTGAAGAAGACAAAGCACCCGATTTTACAGAGCGTGCTTTCCATACGGTTAAAGTTGATTCGCAAGTATTAGCCTCGTCTCAATTGTTTAAGTTTGACTCGGGTCTGGAATTCAATTATCCAGATGCTGTTCGAGGAATTTTTGTCACAGCACATTCTGCTGGAGGAGAACGATTTGATTCGTTGATCAATTTTGTTGATACGACAGAATTGAATGCCATGGTTATTGACATAAAGGAAGATGTTGGCCACTTGACGTACATACCGGAAGAGGGCTCATCGCTAGCTGAGCTTGGCTTGGGGCAACCTTTAATAAAAGATCCTCGAGCGATGCTGGAAAAATTAGAAGAAAAAGAGATTTATCCGATTGCGCGTGTGGTGGTTTTCAAAGACACCGTACTTGCAGAAAGCAGACCTGAATTGACGTTTATGGACGGAGATCAAGTATGGAAAAATAATCGTGGTGACTCATTTGTTAATCCATTTCTTCAGGAAGTATGGGACTATAATGTCGACATCGCCATCGAAGCAGCGAAACTTGGATTTAAGGAAATTCAATTTGACTATGTGCGCTTTCCTGAAGGATTTGAAAACCTTGCAGATAATTTGAGCTACTCGATGGGCGACTATGAAAATGCCGAAGCCGACTCTGTACAGCAAAGAGTTGAAGCTGTAACTGATTTTGTTGCCTATGCAAAAGAACAATTGGAGCCTTATGGAGTGGAAGTTTCTGTAGACATATTCGGATATGCTGCTACTTTGCCAGAAGCTCCAGGCATTGGACAGAATTTCTCTAGAATCTCCGAAAATGTGGATGTCATCTCATCTATGATTTATCCAAGCCACTGGACATCTTACTTCGGAATCGCCAAACCGGATTTGGAACCTTACAAACTGGTAGCTGAATACGCCAAAGTAGAGAATCAGGTATTAGCTGGTTTAGAAAATCCGCCTGTTTCAAGACCATGGCTGCAGGATTTTACAGCAAGTTATTTGGGAGCAGGAAACTATAAGCGTTATGGCAAAGCAGAGGTTGAAGAACAGATAAAAGCTTTGAACGATCAGGGCATAGATGAATTCCTGCTGTGGAACGCAGGGAATTCTTATTCGCAAGGAGTGGATTACACACCTTAAGTTCAGTGACATTCCTCTGATAACTAGTTGAGCTTTTTTTTCGAAAGTTTTTATGTAAATGAGTTCACGCCGCTGAAGCAAAAAGTAATGTAAGTTTGAGTAGGATTCAAAGTGGATACTTCAAATCAAATCAATCATTTAGTTTAGGGCTTTATTATGAAACTATTTCTATTCTGAAACGTAGTATATTAAGTGAAGAAGTTATTTTCAAAAAGATAGTGTAACTGAGAATAAAAATATTTTGTTTGGAAGTTTACGACAAAAGGAAAATGGGTAAATTTAAGATATACAGCTATGAAAGTATAATGAATATATAGCTAATA
>JASLAI010000229.1 GCA_030147225.1 Planococcus sp. (in: firmicutes)
CGAGATTATCGGAAAGACCTGCAGATTATTTTCCAAGATCCCTACGCTTCGATCAATCCGCGCCAAACAGTTGCCTCCGTCTTAACAGAAGCGATGGAAATACAGAAAGTTCTGCCAGCCAATAAGCGGCGACAGCGTGTAGAGGAATTATTGGAGACAGTCGGATTACTCCCCTACCAAGCAGACCGTTTTCCACATGAATTTTCAGGAGGACAACGCCAACGGATCGGCATTGCCCGAGCGCTGTCGGTCAATCCGCAATTGATCATCTGTGACGAAGCCGTTTCGGCTTTGGACGTCTCTATACAAGCGCAAGTCTTGAACTTGTTGGAAGAGCTGCAAGAAGAATTCAAACTGACCTATTTGTTCATATCTCACGATTTGGGCGTTGTCCGCCATATCTCGGATCGCATCATTGTCATGTACCTTGGGAAAATCATGGAGATTGGCGATAAGACCAGTTTATTTGAAAACCCTAAGCATCCGTATACCAAAGCCTTGCTTTCAGCTATTCCTGTGCCAGATCCGGATAAAAAGAAAGAACGCATTGTCTTAAGGGGCGATGTCCCTTCTCCAATTGACCCGCCATCCGGCTGCCGCTTCCATACGCGCTGTCCGTATGCAACAGCGAAATGTAAAGTAGATGTACCTGAACTCCGGACTGCTCTTTCAATGAAAGAAGGACATGAAGCTGCCTGCCATTACATCGAAGAAATCGAATCTGGTGAAAAACAGCCGAATTATTAACTCCTGCCGTACGCAATCGAATGCGTACGGCTCTTTCTTTGTCTCGACTAAGCGCTGCATACCCGACAGCAGTTTTTAGTTGTTTTTTTAAAAAAATAACTTTTTTTCATTGAAAGTGTTGACGTTCTTTTAAATTCATGATAAATTATTTCTTGTCTGATACGGAGGAATACCCAAGTTTGGCTGAAGGGATCGGTCTTGAAAACCGACAGGGGAGTCAAATCCCGCGGGGGTTCGAATCCCTCTTCCTCCTCCATTTTTTGAATTTACACGCGCATATAAATTCGAGATTGGATTCGTTACGCAAGTAACGAATTTTTCTTAACACTTGTATGTCTGATTATTTCGATATAGAGTACCGGAAGGCTTCGGCTTTCCGGTTTTTTCATACCCTCTTTTATTTCCCGGGAAATATAAATAAAACCCTTGAGCAGTGAGGCTCAAGGGTTTTATTATTTGCGTAGAATCGAAGTCTGCTTCATAAAGCTGCCAATGCGCTCGACAATCTGTTCGGAACAATCCGGGTCGTTCATCAAATCGTAATCGTTGATATTCAGGCGCAATACCGGGCATCCATTAAAGGAATTAATCCAACTTTCATAACGTTGATGCATTTCCAGCCAGTAATCAACCGGTGTCTGCTGCTCCATTGCACGGCCGCGTTCTTGAATGCGAGACAAAATGTCTTCAATAGAACCCTCTAGGTAAATAAGCAAATCGGGATGCGGAAAATATGGCGTCATGACCATTGCTTCGAACAAGTTGGTGTAAGTCTCATAGTCCACATTGTTCATCGTGCCTTTTTCCCAATGCATTTTCGCAAAAATGCCAGTATCTTCATAGATTGAACGGTCTTGAATAAATCCGCCGCCGTATTCGAACATCCGCTTCTGCTCTTTAAAGCGTTCAGCCAGGAAATAAATCTGCAAATGGAAGCTCCATTTCTCAAAATCCTCGTAAAACAAATCCAGATATGGGTTAGTATCCACGTTTTCAAATGAAGTGCGGAATTGCAGCGCATCCGCCAAAGCCTTCGTCATCGTGGATTTTCCGACACCCACTGTACCGGCTATCGTAATTACAGCATTCTGTGGAATACCGTATTTTTCTCGTAAGTTCATAAGGTCAAACTCCTCTTTTGTAAAGTTCCATCCACTTTATCCAGAATCAGCTGAAGGTCATCGCTGTTTTGAACAAAGTCGATTTCATCACCGTTAAAGCGCAACACAGGTATTTCGGGATGCTCCCGCTCAAATCGTTCGATGAACTCGTGGTAATCGGCAGCAAGCTGCTCCATATATTCCGGCGTAATCATCTGTTCGAATTCACGGCCACGCAACTTGATGCGCTTCATCAATGTATCCAAGCTGGCATGCAGGTAGATGACCATATTTGGTTTCGGCATATCCACCGTCAAGATCTTGTAAATAGCTTCATACTTAGCATATTCAGCTTCGGGCAATGTACGCTTCGCAAAAATAAGGTTTTTGAAGATATGGTAATCCGCTACGACCGGCTCCCGGTTTGAAATGAATTTCTTTTGAATATCGGACAATTGCTTATAGCGGTTGCATAAAAAGAACATTTCTGTCTGGAAACTCCACTCTTCTATATCTTCGTAGAATTTATTTAAAAACGGGTTTTCGTCAACAATTTCTTTTAACAGCTGAAAGTGATTTTGATCGGCGAGTGCTTTGGTCAGCGAAGTCTTCCCTACACCAATCGGACCTTCTACCGTGATGAATGGCACCGGCATGCGAAGTCCTCCTTTTTCGATTCAAGTAAATTGCAATGCCATTTATTTTAACACACCGCATCAGTTAAAAGTAGAGTGAAAAATCAACATTCTAATCAATGGATTGGCGCTTTAAAAGTCCCGCCATGGACTTCCTGAGTCGCCATGATAGTCAAAAAAGCTTTAGAATCTATGTCTGCTACAATCTGTTTAAGCTTGGTGATTTCAAGACGGGTGACCACCACATAAATCACGTCTTTTGGCGAGTTAAGATAGCCCCCTTTGCCATGCAGCTTGGTGAAGCTTCGGCCCAAGCGGTCATTGATAGCTGAACCGATTTCTTCATATTCTTCTGATACAATCAGCACCGCTTTTGTATCATCCAAGCCTTGTATGACCACATCAATGGTTTTTGATGCAATATAATAGGTGAGAATCGAATACATGGCCTGCTCCATACCCAGGACAAATGCAGCCCACCCAAAAATGAAGACATTGAAGAACATGACAAATTCACCGACCGAAAACGGTAATTTCTTTGTCAATAAAATTCCAAGAATCTCTGTCCCGTCCAGCGCACCGCCATTACGGATGACAATGCCGACACCTGCCCCAAGAAGCAGGCCCCCAAATACGGTCGCAAGAAGCGGATCTTCCACAAATGGCTCAATCTTATGCATAGGAATTTCAATCAGCGCTAACGCAACAATGGCAAAAATAGAAGAGATAAAAAAATTGCGGCCGATATGTTTATAGCCAAAATACAGAAACGGCAA
Source organism: Planococcus sp. (in: firmicutes) (assembly GCA_030147225.1). Lineage (GTDB taxonomy): Bacteria > Bacillota > Bacilli > Bacillales_A > Planococcaceae > Planococcus. The sequence continues at coordinate 3,259 of JASLAI010000229.1, forward strand.
GTTGATGGCGACCAGCAATACGCCAAAAGGAATCACAGTCAAATAATCCAATATCAAAGAAATACCGATAATCCCGCCGTCAATGATTGCATTCGGTACCAGAAATAACTCGATGGCAGCAGCGGCCATAGTGGCGCCGGTGAAAATAAAGATAAAGCGTATCGTAAAATGCAGCGGCTTTTCCTTTTTATGTTGTTTCATCCCATGAATCACTCCCTACTTTCGTCTCTT
>JASLAI010000252.1 GCA_030147225.1 Planococcus sp. (in: firmicutes)
TTAAGTAAGCGTTTTCAAATCATTGGAAACAGCAAAAGGGGGAGTTTTATATGTTAAGCATGATTGGAATGGTGGGTGGACTTGTTCTCCTGATCGTCTTGACGATGAGAGGCATGAATTTATTAATTGCTGGTCCTTTATCTGCATTGTTTGTCGCACTTTTTAGTGGCTTGCCATTATTTCCGCAATTAGTAGGTGAAGGTGAAGCGAACTTATTGACAAACTATATGACCAGTTTTTCTGGTTTTATCACTTCGTGGTTCCCGATGTTCCTGCTTGGGGCCATATTTGGTAAAGTAATGGAAGACAGCGGTGCTGCTGATAGTGTATCAAGATGGCTGGTCGGCAAGTTCGGTCTGTCCAAAGCTGTGTTGGCGATTGTTATCGCCTGTGCGGTACTTACGTATGGCGGAGTTAGCCTGTTCGTTGTGGCATTCTCTGTGTTCCCCATGGCACTCAGCTTGTTCAAACAGGCAGATCTGCCGCGCCGGTTTATCCCAGCCGCTTTGGCTTTGGGCTCCGTGACATTTACGATGACGTCTGCAGGTTCTCCAGAAATTCAAAACTGGATTCCGATTGAATACTTGAATACCAGCCCATATGCGGGATGGGAAGTCAGTATTCTGGTAGCAGTCTTTATGGCGGTGTTCGGCTACTGGTGGCTAAAACGAATGATCCAAAAAGCTGTCAATAAAGGAGAGCGTTTTGAAGCGCGTGCAACAGACCCAATTGTGGAAGATAGAGACCTTCCAAATCCATTGATGGGTCTGATCCCGTTGCTTGTGGTTCTAGGAATTTCTTATATTTTCCATGATTCATTAATGACTTCTGCATTGATCATTGCTTTATTGGGCGGTGTAATTACGACTTATTTATTGAACCGCAAATATTTCTTGAACCTGGGCAAGGCTTTGTCTGAAGGAACAATTGGAGCATTGATTGCAATCGGGAATACGGCTGCAGTGGTTGGATTCGGAGGAGTCGCTAAAGCGGTGCCGGCATTTCAAATGGCAGTGGATGCCATGACCAGTATTCCGGGAAGCCCGTTGATTGGAGGAGCGATTGCAGTCAGCGTTATTGCAGGATTGACTGGTTCGGCTTCTGGCGGTCAGGTTATCGCGTTGCCATTGATTGCCCCTCATTATATTGATATGGGTGTTAATACAGAAGCGCTTCACCGAACAATTGCTATTTCATCAGGAGCTCTCGATTCTTTGCCGCATAATGGCTATGTCGTTACGACCATTCAAGGGATTTGTGGAGAGACGCATAAAGCCGCCTATGGTGCGGTTGGTGCGGTGACTGTAATTGTTCCACTAATCGGATTGGCTATCGCGATTGTCCTGTTTACACTGGGACTTGGAATTTAATAAAAGCTATGGAGGTAACAGACTATGGTAGACAATAAAGTAGTATTGATAACAGGTGCCGCAAGTGGGATTGGCTATGAAATAAGCGCTGATTTTGCAGCAGCAGGTGCGAAAGTCATGCTTACAGACATCGATGAAGAAGCAGTTTTAAAAGCTGCAGAAACGCTGAAAGCAAAAGGCATGGACTGTGTCGGCATCAAATGTGATGTGACCAATGAAGAGGACATTAAAAACGCGATTGAACAAACAATGGCGCATTATGGATCGCTAGATATCCTGATCAATAATGCCGGACTGCAGTATATTGCACCGCTTGAGGAATTTCCTACTGAGAAATACGAATTATTAATCCGGATTATGCTTATCGCTCCGTTTATTGCTACCAAGCATGTATTCCCGATTATGAAGAAACAAGGATCTGGTCGCATTATTAATATGGCATCCATCAATGGCCTCGTTGGATTTTCCGGAAAAGCAGCATACAATAGTGCCAAGCACGGCGTTATCGGCTTGACCAAAGTGGCAGCGCTTGAAGGTGCCGAACACGGAATCACGGTAAATGCAATGTGTCCGGGCTATGTCGACACGCCTCTTGTTCGCAACCAGATGGAGGATTTGGCCAAAACACGCTCTGTCCCTGTTGAAAAAGTCTTTGAAGAAGTACTGTACCCCTTGATTCCTCAAAAGCGCCTATTGGCCGTTAAAGAAATATCGGATTATACAATGTTTCTGGCTAGTGACAAAGCTTCAGGAGTAACGGGGCAGGCCGTTGTTCTGGATGGCGGCTATACAGCTCAATAAAATTGAACAAATAAACCCGTCCAGCCATTTTTGCTGGACGGGTTTATTTCGATGTTTTCAGGAACATGCCGTACGCTAGACAAATTTTTTATTCTTGATTAGCTCTAGCGCAATATCTGCCTTCTTAAGATCATGTTCAACTTGTTCCTCAATATCATAGGCATGGTACATTTCTTTTTTGATCATGTACTGAGCAATTTTGTCGTGTGTATCGATGGCAATGTCCAGTTCCCGGCGAAGGATTTTTTTGACTTCCGGAGAAGCGGTTTCTGTGATTGCTACTGCCAGGTTTCGAACGCCAGCTTTCGCTGTCACAAGAAAATCTGTAGCAATCGCCATGTCGTCAAGCATTGAACCAGGAATAGCTAAATTATCCTGCTTCACCGTTTTCTTTGCATCGCTTTTTTTAGCAGTTGGTTTCTTTGTTTTGGTTTCATCTTTTTTCGCCATAAAATCCTTCCTTTCACAATAAATGCTTATGGGTTATTTGTCTGACTCAGCGAGTAATT
>JASLAI010000277.1 GCA_030147225.1 Planococcus sp. (in: firmicutes)
GATGCCATCTAAGAGATAGCTAATACGATAATGATCATCCGTCTAGTATTATAACAGAAGGTATTATTAAAACTAAGGCAAAAGGAGAACAATTCATGACTGACTATAACCAGCAGCTCGAAGATTTGAAAAATGGGGACATCGAATCCATCACAATCGAGAAAGAAAATTTTCTGGATTTCCGTACTGTGCTAATTGCGCGTGAGGATTTTAAGCATTTTAAAGGCACAGCCTATCATCATGGAACGACGGTCTATACATACACAGAAGAACCGTCGAAATAAAAAATCACCATGAAAACGGAGGAGATACAGTGGGGACATTTACGCAGGTCAAAGCGCAGTTAAATGAGTTGGTGGTCGGTAGAGAAAAAGAGATCGACTTTATGCTGATCGCATTGATTCAAGGAGGACATGTGTTGCTTGAAAGTGTACCGGGTTCAGGAAAGACGTGGATGGCCAAAGCATTTGCCGGCTCATTTGCAGGTCAATTTCAACGAATTCAATTTACGCCGGATGTTTTGCCGTCAGATGTTACAGGCATTCGTTTCTTCAATCCGAAAAATCAAGAGTTCGAATTGCGTACAGGCCCCGTGCAAACCAATTTGCTGTTGGCAGATGAAATCAACCGGGCAACACCGCGGACACAGTCTAGCTTACTGGAATCTATGGAAGAAAAACAAGCAACTATAGACGGGGAGACGGTACAATTGCCGGATCCTTTTATCGTTATTGCCACACAAAATCCTGTGGAGTCGCAGCAGGGAACATTTCCGCTTCCTGCTGCACAACTGGACCGTTTTTTGTTCCGGTTGGAAATCGGCTATCCTGCACATGAAGAAGAGTTGGCTATTATCCGAAATTTCCGCGGTAACGTTTCTCATAAAAAAGAGATTCTTCCTGTTGCATCAGTTGGAGATGTCAGGAAATGGCAGTTCGAAGCCGGAAAGATAGCGGTCCATGAAGATATCGAATTGTACATCTTAGCGCTTGTCCGCGCAACACGAGAGCATCCGGCGATTGAACTTGGTTTAAGTTCCCGCGCGGCACTGGCACTTGTTCATGCAGCTCAAGGAAGGGCATATATCGAGGGACGCAATTTTGTGACGCCCGATGACGTCAAATACATACTCGAACCTGTCGCTGTACATCGCTTAATGCTGACAGCGGAAGGAATGCTTGTTCAAGAGCCGTCAGCTGTTTTACGTGAAATCTCAAATTCTGTGCCTTCACCGGTTGAGGCATTCTAGATGATGTGGATACGCCATGATTACGATACAAAAAACATGACATGGATTTTAGGGTTTTTGTTTGCCTTGTTTTTCATGGCTATGGCATTTTTGCAGTTTACGGCTGCCTCTGTAATTGTTTTTATGGCAGCAGTAATTGGTCTGCAGAAGCTTTACTTTAATCGGGTCGGTGAAAACCTGATCTTTCAAAACGATCGAATACGAAAACGCGTGCTTTATGGAGGAGATTCTTCTTGGAAACTGATTTTCCAGAATCAAGGCTTGCCTATTTGGGGCGGTCAATTGAAAATATGGTTTTATGATGCGGTGGAACCTCAAGGTGAACAGATTACGAGCTACGGGAATCTGGTCGAATTAGACCTGCCTTTTGCCATCGGCAGAAATCAGACGATAGAAATTGATATACCCGTTACTGGAAAAAAAAGAGGCAGATCACGAATCAATAAAATGGAAATAACGATTCCTCATCCATTTGGAGAAGGGAGTGTAACGTTGGAGTATCAGCCAACAATTCTTCAGGAACAGCTGGTATTTCCTAAACTCGGGAAACATCCTTTCCGTTATGCACCATCCCGCCACAAACCGGGCCAATTCAACTTACAGCATTCTTTATATGATGATCCGTTTCAACCAATTGGCACGCGCGATTATGTGTCTACTGATCAATTCAATCAAATTCATTGGAAAGCCAGTGTCAGGATGCAAAATTACCAAACAAAAATCTTTTCGCAAGTTGCCAATGAATCGATGCTTTTTGCATTAAATATTTCCACCCTTTACGGCACTATTTACAATATGGAAGAGCGAATTGAAGAATTGGCTTCGTATATCGAGAATTGCTACAGTGCCGGAGTGCCTTATGCAGTTGCCATCAATATCCGCTCAGCTGGAAAAACGCCTTATTTATATTTGCCTGCAGGGCAAGGTCAGAAGCAGCGCCAACAGGCATTAGAATTATTGTCGATCATCTCTAAAGACAGTCCGACGCTACCGTATCGTTCTATGTTGGGTCATTTGGATATGCATACTGTCCTGCCGTATACGACTTATCTGCTGACCGATGAGCCGGAACAAGCAATCCGATTTATTCAAAAATGGAGGAGCCGGACAGAGTTAACTGTAATCGGGGGCAAAAAGGAAGGTGAGCCGGCATGAAGTCAATGATGGTAGCCGCTTTCCATTTTATGCTCGATGCCTTTATCATCTCTTTGGTTTTGGTGTTTTTTTTCAACGAATTAGCATTAGCGTTAGTTTGGAGTTGGCTCCTGGTTGCATTGCTGATTTCTATTATTACTTACTTTGTTTTCATTAAGCGAAGTTATAAATTGGCATGGGCAATCGGAATTTCCGTAATTGCTGCTGGAGGCATGTGGGCAGCGACAGTTGAATTGTGGCTGGCCTTGATTTTGGGCATGCTCTTTCTCCATCTGCTCCATAAACATTATTCGGCCAGCTATGAAAGTATTAATCAAGACCATCATTTCTTGATGAAATTTATACTTGTATTCAGTTTTTGCTGGGTAGTCCTTTTAATAAACCCGAATCCGCTAACGAGCCAATTGCTGTTTACCGTTGCACCTTTAGGCACCTTGTTTTATGTGGCTGGCCGTCTGCTGTCCGGTTATTTTCTTTCGCGAAAGGACGGTGTTCGATTCAGTCAGGTCGCTAAAGCTTTTGGAATTATAGCTAGTGTTGCGGCAGTAGCAGCCATCTGTACTTTCTTTTTCGCGGATGAAGTCCGAAAATTGGCTGGTTTGATTGTGGGCGGAGCTATACAGATTCTTTTTTGGCCCTTAGCACTGTTGCTGGAACAAGTCACTGAATTTCTTTCGGGCTTATCTACGGAGGAAGAAATGCAGGAAACTATCGACAAACTGGGGCCAGAGGAATCGTCAGCCGCTAACGATTCTGCAATAGCACAAACAACGTCCGCAGATTTCCCCGTAGAAGTGTTGCTTGGTATAGTAGTGTTGGCATGCGTTGCTGCACTGGTGCTATGGCTAAGAAAAGTGAAATCTGAATCTGCACCGCCTGAAAAAGAAAGCAGAGCGACAATCGCCAGGCATGATCATCCGTCTGCACAACAATTGGTTCAAGCGCCAATTTTACTGTATAGCCAAACGATGGATCTGCATCAAATCAGGGAAGTTTTCCGTGAACTTGAACATGCCGCAAAAGAGCGCGGAATGGAGCGGAAGGATTACGAGACGGTTCGGGAATGGGTGTCACGAATGCAGTGGGATGTGACAGAAGCTTTTTACAGTACCTATGATCAAGTCCGGTACGGAGATAAACCATTGTCTGAAACGCTAACAACCCAATTTATAAATGAAATTAAAAAAATAAAAAGTAAATATTTATAAGAAAATGTTTAAAGTCTTGTCAAGAGGGGGATAGTATACTTGAACACAGCAACATTCTCATTTCCCCCTTTTGTGGTCGGTCCGTTTACGGATCGGCTTCTTTTTTTGTTCAAAATCTACGCGGCAGCCTTCGCTTTTCTGTATTGTCCAGACTCCGGCAGCCAGATTCTAGGGTCATAAGCCACTCTAGCTGTGCGGCTGAAGGAACGCCGCTTCGCCAGCGCGTCTTATGCCCGTCGAATCTACACGGCAGCCTTCGCTTTTCTGATTTTTAGTTACAGGAGTGAATATCCTGAAGATTTTTGCTAAACTGATGATATATACAAAAGGAGGAAATACATATGAAGCTCGGATTTATTGGAACGGGAGTCATGGGCAATAGTCTGGTCAAACACCTACT
>JASLAI010000303.1 GCA_030147225.1 Planococcus sp. (in: firmicutes)
AAGACTTGCGTCTAATGGAAACCAGTGAAAACGGATTGCGGTTAACAGACGATATGCTCCAATCTTTACTGGCACTTTCCGATGCCCGTTTGATTAATGTCCGGGAAGAGTTGGACAGCTTGATGCAATCCTACTTAAGTGAGCCAATACGGCTAGAAGAAGTGGCGCGGATCCGTACGGAAATAGAACAGGACATACGGCGCAATGAACAAATTCCAGCTGATGTAGTCCAAGCAGCAGTGACGATTGGCCGCTTTGGCATCATCGCAAATGAGCTGGTCAATGAAGAGTTGACAGCGAGCCAAGTGCAGCAAGTACGGAACAGCGTTGAGCCAACACGTATATTGCAAGGGCAAGTTTTAGTACAAGAAGGACAAGTGGTGGACAAGGAAATATACCGTCAGCTGGAGTTGGCTGGAATGACAGAAGAGCAGTTGAATTATAAGCCGCTGCTGGGCTTGCTAATTTTTGTTTTAATTGCTGTTGGCCTTCTGATGGCAGTCATGTCCCGCTCAAAGAAAGATGATAAGAACAAAAGCACGGATCTGCTGGTGATTATTGTGGTTACCGCGATTTCACTGGCGCTTATGAAGTTATTATATGCAGTCAGTGGAAACTTTGATTTGGTGATTTCGTTTATTTTTCCAACGGCGCTGGCAGGCATGCTAGTCCGTCTATTGGTCAATGAACGAGCTGCTGTCTATGTGACAATCCTGATTAGTGCCGCAGCTGGCATCATGCTGCAAAGCAGTTATTCAGCTTCTCTGCAAGTTGATGTAGCCCTTTACATTCTCTTCGGCGGGTTGACTGCCATTTACTTAATTGACCGGGATGGCGGCCGCGGCCGCTTGCTGCAAATCAGTTTAGCTGTAGCGGGAGTCAATGCATTGTTTGTCGCTTTTTACCTACTGATTGGACAGACACAGTATAATTGGTCGGAAATCGGTTTTTATTTTACAGCTGCGATTGTCTCCGGTTTGCTTTCCGGCGCACTGGCCATCGGATTTCTGCCATTTTTCGAATCGGCTTTTGGCATGCTTTCAGCCATGCGTCTAATCGAGTTGTCTAATCCGAATCATCCGCTTTTAAAGAAAATCCTTATGGAGACTCCTGGTACTTATCACCATAGCTTGATGGTTGCGAATTTGGCGGATGCGTCTTGTGAAGCAATCGGAGCAAATGGCCTGTTAGCACGGGTGGGCTGTTATTATCACGATATCGGCAAAACCAAAAAGCCGCAGTTTTTTATTGAAAATCAAGTGAATATCGAAAATCCGCACGACCGTCTGCCGCCGGAAAAAAGCCGGGATATTATCTTGGCGCATGGTGTGCAGGTAGCCCAAATGCTTAAAAACTATAAGATGCCGAAAGAAATCATTGATGTGGCTGAACAGCATCACGGTACGAGTCTTTTGAAATTCTTTTACTACAAAGCGAAAGAAACCGATCCAGCTACCAAAGAGGAAGCTTATCGCTATGTCGGACCAAAACCGCAAACCAAAGAAATTGCCATCATCTGCATCGCAGATAGCCTCGAAGCGGCCGTCCGCTCAATGAAAGAACCAACATCAGAAAAAATAAAAAAATTAGTGGATTCGATTGTAGAAGATAAACTGAAAGATGGGCAATTTGAGGAATGTGATATATCCTTAAAAGAACTGAAGACAGTGAAATCGGTAATGTGTGAAACTTTGAATGGAATCTTCCATTCCCGCATAGAATATCCGAAAGAGGCTAATTGACAGGAGGAGCAGCTATGATAGCAATCGATTTTATGGACGAAACAGAAAGCTTGAATCAGCAGGAATTGGAGTTTGTGCGAAATATACTTGAACACGCAGCGAAAGAAGAGGGATTAGGGGAATCAGAAGTATCCGTGACCTTTGTCACCAATGAAATGATTCGTGACATTAACCGCGAATACCGAGGCAAAGATCAGCCGACAGATGTCATCTCGTTTGCGATGGAGGAGTTGGGCGAAGGCGAAACAGCTATTATCGGTTCTCAGGAACCACGTATGCTCGGAGACATCATCATTTCACTCGATCGTACTAAAGAACAGGCAGCGGATTACGGCCATTCGTTTGAACGGGAGTTAGGATTCCTGGCAGTTCATGGGTTTTTGCATTTGCTTGGGTACGACCATATGACTGAAGAAGATGAAAAGAAAATGTTTTCCCGTCAAGAAGAGATTTTGATTTCGCTTGGGATAACGCGAGATAAGCATGACGGCGCGTAGATTTTTTCGCTCTTTCCAATTTGCAGCTCATGGCATAGGAACTGCTTTAAAGCGTGAACAGAACATCCGCTTTCATTTCTTTGCGGCTGCCGTGGTCGTGCTTGCAGGACTGATGACGGGACTGACTTATTTGGAGTGGCTGATTGTCATCCTGCTGATCGGTGGCATGCTCGCATTGGAGATGGTCAACTCAGCCATTGAACGAGTCGTCGACTTGGCGACTGCTGAGCTTCATCCTCTTGCTAAACAGGCTAAAGACATGGCGGCAGGTGCCGTTTTGGTATTTGCGGCGGCAAGTGCTATAATTGGATTACTGATATTTCTACCCAAATGGTTTTAAATTCGCAGAGGTGATAAAAATGGAAAAAGAACAGTTGATGAAGAAAGCAATAGAAGCACGCGGCACTGCATACGTGCCTTATTCGAATTTCCCTGTCGGTGCAGCCTTGCTGTCTGCTGACGGTACAGTATACTTGGGCTGCAATATTGAAAACGCCGGCTATTCCATGACGAATTGCGCAGAGCGTACAGCGGTGTTCAAAGCCGTTTCTGAAGGCGTTAAGTCCTTTACCGCATTGGCAGTATCAGCGGATACTCCCGGCCCTGTATCGCCTTGTGGTGCATGCAGACAGGTATTGGCAGAGTTTTGCTCGCCTGATATGCCGGTTTATTTAACAAATTTAAAAGGTGACGTCCAGGAAACAACAATCAGTGAACTGCTTCCGGGCGCATTTTCAACGGAGGATTTAAAATATGCAGCAAGAGAATAACGGTTTCAAATCAGGATTTATTTCCATCATCGGCCGTCCAAATGTCGGGAAATCGACTTTCCTAAACCGAGTAGTAGGCCAAAAAATTGCTATCATGAGCGATAAGCCCCAAACGACACGAAACAAAGTGCAGGGCGTCGTAACTACCAATGAAAGCCAAATGATTTTTATTGATACACCCGGCATCAACGAACCGCGTCATAAGCTGGGAGATTTCATGCTGAAAGTGGCAAAAAACACATTCCGTGAAGTTGATGTCCTGCTTTTTGTGGCAAGCGCTGTGGATCGTGTCGGCAAAGAAGACCGCTACGTGCTTGAAATGCTGAAAGGCATAGATGTACCGGTATTTTTGGTCATTAACAAGATTGATCAAGTTCATCCAGATAATTTGCCGAAAATTATTGAATCATATCGCAATGAATTTGATTTTGCAGAAGCCATTCCAATTTCAGCGTTAGAAGGCAATAATGTAGAAAACTTACTGGCAAAAATCAGCGAACGCCTTCCGGAAGGTCCGCAGTATTACCCGGCTGACCAAATCACGGATCACCCTGAACGTTTCATCATCTCTGAACTGATCCGTGAAAAGGCGCTGCATTTGACGCGTGAAGAAATTCCACATTCAATCGCTGTAGTTATTGAAAAAATTGCACCGGATTCCGAAAATAAGGACATGATCCGTGTCCAAGCGACAATCATGGTAGAACGCGATTCCCAAAAAGGCATTGTCATTGGCAAAAAAGGTGTGCTGTTAAAGCAAATCGGCACGCGCGCCCGCCAGGATATCGAAA
>JASLAI010000308.1 GCA_030147225.1 Planococcus sp. (in: firmicutes)
GCCTTATTCCCGCTGCTGATTTCACAGACTGTGAACGAACATTGTCTATTCTTCTTCTCCGCTATAAACCGAAGGCTTAAGAATGCCGATATACGGCAAATTCCGGTATCTTTCTGCATAGTCCAGTCCGTAGCCCACAACGAACGCATCAGGCACTTCAAAACCAACATAATCAGCTTTCAAGTCTACTTTCCGTCCTGTTGGCTTGTCGAGCAATGTAACAATTTTGATTGATTTCGCTTTCCGGTACTTAAACAAGTCCACTAAATAACTAAGCGTCAACCCACTATCGATGATGTCTTCAATGATCAGAAGATCGCGACCTTCTACACTAGCGTTCAAATCTTTGATGATTTTCACTTCTCCTGAAGATACAGTAGCGTTCCCATAGCTCGATACATCCATGAAATCCATTTCGACAAAACCGTCAATGCGCTTCATCAAATCTCCCATGAAAGGCATTGCGCCCTTTAATACACCAATAGCCAAAGGATACTTATCTTTGTAGTCCTCAGTCAATGTCGCTCCCAATTCACGAGCTTTTTCCTGCAGCCGTTCTTCACTGATCAATACTTCTTTAATGTCGTTCTGTAACATGGTGGGCCTCCTAGTAATCCTTGTTTTACATTCTATAAATATTGTTCAATTAGTACCCAATTGTCTTCGTCGCGTTTTTGTCGACTGACCATAGCGGATGGGCGTAAGCCTGGCACTAATAAAAGTTCGTTTTTGTCAGTAGTGATGACAGGCCAACTATCTCTCATAGGCACAGGAATTTTTTCATCAATCATCAAGCGCGCCAATTTCTTCGGCCGTTCCATTCCAGCAAGCTGAATCCGGTCCCCCGGCTTTCTGCGCCTTAAATGAAACTGGGAATCTTCCGATGCGTGAAAATACCAAACTACTGCATTCTCAACTTTTTTAAATTGGGTGAAAGGTATCGCTTTGTAGCGGCAGCCACAATGAATCGGCGTCCAGTCAGTGGTAAGTATGACAGATGCGGGTGCAGCCATTTGTTTCAGCGATTGGCGATTGAGGAAAACCGTGTCGTATTGGCGGGTCGCTACATAATTTTGCGGCAAATGTAAAAAAACAGTGCCCGACGAACTTTGCATCATCTCCTGCATTTGTTCGACCAGCTGTCTTGTTACGGGAATTTGCTTCGGATTATATAGATAGTTTAATAGTAGTAGAACCATTCTTTTTTGTAAAGCACGCGCTTCAAGTCTGAATCTTTTGGCAGACAAAATGATTCCTTCTTCTTTCATTTGAATCAGCTGCCGTAATTTTTCTTCGGCCAACTCCTGCAGAAATTGCTGATCTTGCTGCATGTCCTCAGCCAACTCCACAAAGTTTTGGGAGACTGCATTGTTTTCTTCTTTAAGAAGCGGCAAAATCCGTTGCCGCAACCGATTTCGTGTATACGCCGATTCCCGGTTGCTCGAATCTTCCCTATACGGAACCCCTTGTGCTTTAGCATAAGCCGCAATTTGCTCCTTATCTACCGCCAGTTGTGGCCGAATTAACAAACCGCCTCCAAATGGGCGGCTGGCTGGCACGCCGAATGAACCATCCTGAAGGCTCCCTCTTAACCCTGACATAAGGATAGTCTCAAGTTGATCGTCGGCATGATGAGCAGTGGCAATCTTTTCGGCACCTGTTTGTTCCATAATTTCTAGAAAGTAAGCATATCGTTCAGAGCGGCACAATTGCTGCTTGTTTCCGCCTTTTGCTTCCCAGAGCTCAGGAATCGAAATGGCACGTCCGAAAAATTCCACTCCCCATTCCTCAGCTGTTTGCTTCGCAAACAAAAAATCCTGGCGGGACTCTTCGCCCCTTAACATATGATCTACATGAACCGCTGCCACTGAAATACCCAGTTCATCTTTTTGTGAATTCAAGAAATGCAGCAACACCATAGAATCAATGCCTCCTGAACAGCCAACCAATACCTGGTCTCCCGTTTGGATCAACTCATGCTTGTGGATATGCTTCATCATCAGCTCCTGAAAACTTCTCATTTCTTCACCCCGCTTGCCTATACCTTCCTTCCAAGCCTGTGCAGAAGGATAGGATAAAAATTATTTTCAAATGGCGATTGACAGGCGCACCTTTCAATAGTATGCTATTAAATGTTCGTTTAAACAAGGCGGCGTAGCTCAGCTGGCTAGAGCGTACGGTTCATACCCGTGAGGTCGGGGGTTCGATCCCCTCTGCCGCCATTATTCTTCAACTAAAGAGTTCAACCTAAAAGCAGCGTCCTTTATTGGGCGCTGCTTTTTTGTCGGGAATAAACTGCCCAGCCAAAACAGCAGAATGTGATAAAAAAAACGCTTCCCAGGTGAGAAGCGTTTGAATATTAAATTCCAGCTGTGTTGAAGCATTTCCCTATACTATTAAAACAGCTAGCAAGTTAGCCTCTTTTTGCACCTCTGCCTCCGCGCTTCGATTCAGTAGCGCGTTTTAAGGTCGTCATATTTTCTTCGCTATCTTTCAAAAACTTCGCCATTTTTGTTTCGAAGTTCTCTTTTGGAGCGCGATCAAATGAACGATTGCTTGGGCGTGGTCGTTGTGGTCGGTCTGTGCCGCCGGGTGGTTGTGGCTTCGCTTTACGAATGGAAAGGCCGATTTTACCATCTGCTTCTACATTCATGACTTTAACTTCTACCATTTCGCCAACTTTAAGATGATCATTGATATCCTTGACATAGTTGTCGGCGACTTCACTTATATGCACGAGGCCTGTTGCACCAGTTGGAAGCTGTACAAATGCTCCAAAGTTTGTAATACCTGTGACTTTACCTTCTAACTTGCTGCCTACTTCAATCGACATAAAAAAAATGCTCCTCCTTAAAAATTAAGATGACTCCAAAATTCTGGGCCATGCTGTCATTTTGCGGGACTTGTCCCACTTTTTATTATAACCATCAAAAAAAGAGTGTCAACTGACTACTCTTTTTCTGATGGATTTTCCTCATCTTTTTTTTCATCGTGCGGTGTAGTAAAGATAATCTCTCCTTCGTCTGAAAGGAAATAATCTTTACGCGCTAATTTTGCTAAATATTCCTCGTCATTCAATAACAAAATCTGTTCTTCCAGCTGATCTTGCTGCTTTTCAACTTCTTCAAGTTTGACCAAGGCCTCTTCACGAAGCTGTTCTTTTTCAGAAATTGTTTGGGTTTGTGCATAAATGGTCGAGCCTACCCAGATAGTTGCCATCAGAACTAGCAAACCAAAGACCGTCAGTCTTCTGAGCAACCGGACTCGATGAGCTTTTTTGCGCTGCCCTTCCATTTCAACCGAACGGACATAGTCATTGCGAATTGAGGTGACTTCGCGCTTATCCGCCTTGTTGTCTCTATTCAAACTCATGACCCGCTCCCCTTCCATACTAACTTTGTCATTATTATACATGAAAACCCTTGATATTATAAGCTTTTTGAATAATTTCCCCTATTTTCACTGCATTCCTCTATACATCCAATCGAATTCTTCATTTTTTATTAATAAAAATACTGTTGACTTAATTTTTATACAGTCTTATAATACTAATCATTAACTTTTAATGAACGTTATCTAGCTTTTTATAGATTTTTAAAAACGATTAGTTTATAAATATACAAAATTAATGAATAAAATTGGAGTGAAGCAAATGACAGGTATATTGACGTTATCAAACGGAAAATCATTCAAAGGCCAGTGGCACGGGAAAGCTTCCGCCATTCAAGGAGAAATTGTCTTTTTTACGGGTATGACCGGTTATGAAGAAGTACTTACAGATCCTTCCTACAAAGGCCAGATTATCGTGTTTTCTTATCCCCTTATCGGTCAGTATGGAATTCAGTCGCTTTATGCACAATCCGACCGCATTCAAACGGCTGGCATCATTGTGGCAGGGTTGTATGAAGGCCCTCTTGGTAGAGATGCAATTTCGCTCATCGAATTCGCTGATATCCACAACATCCCAATCATGAGCGGCGTGGATACACGGTCAGTTATTCAAAATGTTCGTGAATCTGGAACTATGCAGTCGCAGATGGTTCATTCATCGTTGCAGGAGCTAGCTTGGCAGCCTGTACAGACTTATTTCTTTCCAGCTACGACAACGAGTGACGAAATCCAGACTGTAGGCGCCGGCTCCAGTCATATTGGCTTGATCGACTTTCATTACAAATCCTCCATTTTAACCGAGCTGCTTCATTTGGATTGCAAAGTAAGCATCATTCCTTACGCAACACCGACCCAAAAGCTCGATTCATTGGAACTCGATGGCCTGCTTTTCTCCAACGGTCCCGGAGATCCGGCAGCGCTTCAACATCTATTTTCTACATATCGCGATTGGGCTGAACGTTATCCAAGTTTTGGCATCTGTCTTGGACATCAAGTACTGGCTTCGGCATTCGGTGCAAAAACAACCAAACTTGCTTACGGCCACCGGGGAGCTAATCATCCAGTCATGAATTTACAGACCAAGCGGGTCAGCATGAGCTCTCAAAACCATAGTTACGTCGTGGAAAGCGCTAGCCTGAAGGACACCCCATTTTCCGTTCTTTATGAAAACGTTAATGATGGCAGCATTGAAGGTCTTGTCCACGAAACCCTGCCAGTAACTACGGTCCAATTCCATCCCGAAGCGGCGCCAGGTCCAGCTGATCACCTTGAATTATTCCATCAATTTTTAGCAATGACCAAACAGAAAGAAGGAGTGAAGGTGCATGCCTAAACAAGAACAAATCAAGAAAGTGCTGGTTATCGGATCAGGTGCCATCGTCATCGGCCAGGCCGCTGAGTTCGATTATTCCGGCACACAGGCATGTGTAGCTTTAAAAGAAGAAGGCATCCATGTAGTCCTAATCAACAATAATCCGGCCACCATCATGACGGATAAATCGGTTTCCGATCAAGTATATTTTGAACCAATGACCTTGGAAAGCGTCGTCGCGATTATTGAAAAAGAGCGCCCAGACGGTTTATTGGCAACCGTCGGCGGACAAACCGGCTTGAACCTGGCGATGTCGCTGTATGATTCCGGTATCCTAAAGCAATATGGTGTCACTTTGCTCGGCACGGATATGAAAGCCATTAAACAAGCGGAAGATCGTGAGCAGTTCCGTTCCTTAATGAATCAGCTAAATGAACCTGTTCCCGACAGTGACATCATCTATTCGATTGAAGGGGCTTTAGCATTTGCCGCTGCAGCAGGTTATCCTCTCATCGTGCGCCCTGCCTATACGCTTGGCGGCTTTGGCGGCGGAATTGCAGAAGATGAAAAGACCTACATCAAGCTGGTGAAACAAGGGTTAAGCGCCAGCCCCATCAAGCAATGCCTAGTAGAAATCAGCATTGCAGGTTATAAGGAGGTCGAATACGAAGTGATGCGCGATGCAGACGGAACGTGCATCACCATCTGCAATATGGAAAATCTCGATCCAGTGGGCGTGCATACAGGCGATTCTATCGTTGTAGCGCCCAGCCAGACCTTGAACGACAAAGATTTCCATATGCTGCGCAGCTCTTCGATCAATATCATCGAAGCACTTGGCATTATCGGCGCATGCAATGTGCAGTTCGCTCTCCATCCGGAAACTTCAGATTATTATTTAATCGAAGTCAATCCGCGCGTCAGTCGGTCTTCAGCACTGGCTTCAAAAGCGACCGGCTATCCTATCGCCAAGATTGCCGCGAAATTAGCGATCGGCTATAAATTGGCTGAATTGAAAAATCCAGTGACTGGCACTACATTCGCGAGCTTTGAACCAGCTTTGGACTACGTAGCTGTAAAAATTCCACGCTGGCCATTCGATCAATTTCCTCAGGCTGAGCGTAAACTCGGCACACAGATGAAAGCGACTGGCGAAGTGATGGCGATTGAACGGCGCATGGAAGCTGCGCTGCAAAAAGCGATTCGCTCACTTGAATTGCCAATTGACGGCTTCCGTTTGGCAACACTTGCCGATTTTTCCACAGAAGATTTATGCCAATTGGCTATCGAAGCCGATGACCGCCGGTTGTTTGTTCTTTTCGAGTTGCTGATCCGCGGCAAGAGCATAGAGTTTCTTCATAGCATTACGGGCATTACCCCTTACTTTTTATCAATCATGGCCAATATCGTTAGTGAATGGCAGGAACTTCAGCAGATGGACTGGAACAGCATGACCCGCTCCCGTTTGCTACAGGCTAAGACGCTTGGCTTCAGCGATCAGCAATTGGCCGACTTGTGGAATGTCTCTTGTCCAGAAATTTGGGGTCAACGCCGAATCTGGCAAGTGACTCCCGCATATCGCATGATCGATACGTGTGCTGCGGAATTCCGTTCCGATACAAACTACTTTTATTCCACATGGCAAGGTTCTTCTGATGTCACCCGTTCCCACCACAGTAAAAAAGTAGCCGTTGTTGGATCGGGCCCGATCCGGATCGGACAGGGCATCGAGTTTGACTATTGCTGCGTGCACAGCGTCATGGCTGCACAGAAACTGGGCTATGAAGCGATTATGATCAACAACAACCCGGAAACAGTCAGCACCGATTATGAAGTAGCAGACGCTTTGTATTTCGAGCCGATGACACCTGAAGATATTCTCAATGTCCTTGATTTTGAAGGCATTAACCAGGTCATTCTGCAGTTTGGCGGACAAACCTCGCTGAATGTGGCAGCTGCGCTGCAGGAAGCTGGAATTACGGTACTTGGATCGTCAGTGGATCTGCTGGATCAAATGGAAGACCGTGACCGCTTTTATGCGTTTTTGGAATCGATCGGCTTGCCGACCATACCGGGCAAAACAGCGCTGGAAGCTTCAGCTGTCATCCCGGCAGCCCGTTCGCTCGGCTTTCCGGTGCTCTTGCGACCGTCTTATGTCATCGGCGGACGCGGCATGATCGTTTTGCATAATGAAGAGGAGCTTAGCAATTGGCTGAAACAAACGACCATGGAGTTTCCTGTACTGGTCGATCACTTTGTCACCGGTAAGGAAGTCGAAGCAGATATTTTAACCGATGGCGAAAACGTTTGGGTCTCTGCTATTTTTGAACACGTGGAAGGAACTGGCGTCCACTCTGGCGACAGCATTTCCATCACACCCCCGGTTTCATTATCGGAACAAGCTCTGCAGGAACTTTCCAAAACTGCCAAGCATATTGCCAGAAACATGGATTATACCGGCTTATTTAATATCCAGTTTGTCTACGAAGGTGATCAATTATTCGTTATGGAAATCAACCCTCGGGCTTCACGAACAGCTCCAATCAGCTCAAAAGTGACCAATGTGCCGCTCGTGCAGCACGCAACGTCTTTATTGTTGGGAGTGCCTTTCGAAGAACTTGCTATTGAAGAGAGCTATAACGGACAGCCCGAGTATACAGTGAAAGCACCGGTCTTCTCTCATATTAAATTACCTGGTCTATCTCCTGTCCTGTCTCCTGAAATGATGTCGACAGGTGAAGTAATCGGCTCAAGTCCAGACCTCGATACCGCATTAGCGAAAGCTCTCAGTGGTGCATCTGTTCAATTGGCCAATTTAGCTGAAGGCGGCACTTTGTTCGTCGAGGAAAGGTCAATAAGCCAGGTGGACAGTGCTTCATGGGAAGCACTTGGCTGCAGCATTGTCACCGAGACCCTTCTTCCTTTTGAGGAATGGCTGAAAACGGAAGATAAAAAAGCATATATCGACTTTGCCCCTGACCCGGAAAGCACCAACGCGAAGCAAGCTGCCATTCACCGTCTTCATGTCTGGACACGTCCTGAAACAGCAGCTGCTTTCAACGGAACGTATTCATCCATTACCGCATTAGCGAAAGGAGTGCTTGCAAAATGACAATGGCAATCCCGTTTGCCCCATCGATTATCCAGGAAGATTTTCTGTCCTTGAAAGATTACAGTACAGACGAAATTATGGATTTGCTGAACCTGGCGATTGAACTAAAAAAACCTGAGAACAAGTACTTGCCGCTTTTAAAAGGCAAAGTGCTCGGTATGATGTTCGAAAAAGCATCTACCCGTACACGCGTTTCATTTGAGGCTGGAATGCTTCAACTCGGCGGCAACGCCATGTTTCTGAGTTCGCAGGACACGCAAGTCGGAAGAGGCGAAACCATTGCCGATACCGGTCGCGTCCTGTCGGGTTACCTCGATGGATTGATGATTCGCACGTTCCATCAATCCACCGTTGAAGAATTGGCAGCTTTTAGCTCGATTCCTGTCATCAATGGATTGACAGATGACTATCACCCTTGCCAGGTGCTGGCGGATCTGATGACCATCCTTGAGCATTTCGGCACTTTGAAAGGCAAGAAAATGGCCTATATCGGAGACGGCAATAATATGGCTAACTCCTTGATGATCGGTGCCGCTAAAGTCGGCATGGACATCAGCATCGCTTCGCCTGCCGCCTATGCTCCCACTGAAGAAATGGTAGCCTTGGCAAAAGATATCGCCCAATACACCGGGTCGACCATCGTCATTACCGACAGCCCCGAACAAGCAGTTGCGGGAAGCGATATCGTCTATACGGATGTCTGGGCCAGTATGGGCCAAGAACAGGAAACCATCGAACGCTTGGAACATTTCCAGGGCTTCCAGGTAAATGAGGAACTCGTCAAGCATGCCAATGAGGATTATATCTTCATGCATTGCCTTCCTGCACATCGCGAAGAAGAAGTAACGACCGGAATTTTGGAAGGACCGCATTCGGTAATTTTCCAGGAAGCTGAAAACCGTCTGCACGCACAAAAAGCGGTACTCGTTGCATTAATGGCTGATAAATAAATAAAAAATGCCTGAGGAATCCAAAATTCCTCAGGCATTTTTCTATTACTTGCTGCTGATCTTCAAGTACTCCTCAAGCGTCTTGCCGCTGTTTTTCACTTTTCCTGCTAACTCAGAGCCCAGGTAACGGTAATGCCACGGTTCATACATATAGCCTGTGACTTTTTCTTTACCTTTCGGATAACGGAGAATAAAGCCATAGTCATGAGCGTTTTCCGCGAGCCATTTACCTTCTTTTGTAGCGGCGAACGATTCTGTCAGCCATTTGGATTGATCACTTCCTCCAAAATCAAATGCCAGGCCGGTTTGGTGTTCGCTATGTCCAGGTTTTGCGCTAAAGCGATTGGCTTCTGTTGCACCGTGTTTGTTGACATAGCTCGTATACAGTTCTTTCTGGCGAGTATAGGAACGGAAAGTACTGAAAGCAGTCAGCTGGACCCCTTGCTTTTTTGCCTCAGCAGCCATTGCGTTCGCTGCTGTTTGCGCCAGCTTGCTGACACCCGGATTGTAGTTTGATGGCAGGCTGTGTTTTTTATTGACAATCAACACGCCTTCCACATAAGTGCCCGGTGTCTGAGCAGAAGGTGCAGGGTAAGCAGCTTTTTGTCCTGCTGTTTCTTTGATCAAGTAAGCTGAATTTACCCA
>JASLAI010000037.1 GCA_030147225.1 Planococcus sp. (in: firmicutes)
CCTTTAGGAAAATCAGCATTGAAATCTTGCCAAACTTATTTGGAACAAGCACGGATTGATTTGTTGAAGAGCGGGGAGAAAACGGATGCCATGTTTATTAATCAGCGCGGAAAGAGGCTGACGCGGCAAGGTTTCTGGAAATTGCTCAAGCAGCACGCACAAAAAGCAGGAATACAAAAAGAGTTGACGCCGCACACGCTGCGCCATTCTTTTGCTACGCATTTGCTTGAAAATGGTGCAGATATCCGTGCGGTACAGGAAATGTTGGGTCACGCGGATATTTCCACCACTCAAATTTATACCCATGTCAGCAAAACACGTTTGAAAGATGTTTATTCACAATTCCATCCACGTGCTTAAAAGAGGTCTGACTTCCGACAAGAGGAAGCGGTGTGGTAAAATAAAAATGAAAATAAGGAGGAAAATTTATGACAATCAAACCATTCAAACGCGTTCATTTAGTAGTATTGGATTCAGTTGGCATCGGCGAAGCGCCGGACGCTGAAGCCTTTGGAGATAGCGGTTCAGATACACTTGGCCACATTGCAGAAGCGGTAGGGGGACTTCATATGCCGAATATGGAAAAATTAGGGCTTGCCAACATCGTTCCTGTGAAAGGGCTTGCAGCTGAAGAAGTACCAGCAGCTTACTACGGAAAACTGCAGGAAGCTTCAGTGGGTAAAGACACTATGACGGGCCACTGGGAAATCATGGGCTTGAATATTGATACGCCTTTCAAAGTCTATCCGGACGGCTTCCCTGAAGAGTTGATCAAGCAACTGGAAGAAAAGACTGGCCGCAAAGTTTTAGGGAATAAACCCGCAAGCGGCACTGAAATTTTGGATGAACTTGGTCAGCAGCATATGGAAACAGGAGCTATAATCGTCTATACATCTGCTGATCCAGTATTGCAGATTGCGGCCCACGAAGAAGTTATTCCCTTGGAAGAACTTTACCGGATATGTGAAATCGCCCGTGAGTTGACATTGGAGCCGGAATATCTTGTCGGTCGTGTAATTGCGCGTCCGTTCCTTGGACAGCCAGGAGCATTCAAACGGACATCAAACCGCCATGATTATGCTTTGGCTCCATTTGAACGGACTGTCATGAACGAATTAAAAGACGGCGGCAAAGATGTCATTGCTATCGGTAAAATTGATGATATTTACAATGGTGCTGGTGTTACAAAAGCTGTGCGCACAAAAGATAATATGGATGGTATGGATAAACTTGTCCAAGTAGTAGGAGAAGATTTTAATGGGTTAAGCTTCCTGAACCTGGTGGACTTTGATGCGCTTTATGGCCATCGCAGAGATCCGAAAGGTTATGGAGACGCACTCGAGGCATTTGATCTTCGTTTGCCTGAAGTATTAGAGAAGATGCAGCAGGACGATTTATTGATCATCACGGCCGACCACGGCAATGACCCAACTTTCCCAGGTACAGATCATACACGTGAATATGTTCCGCTTTTGGCATACTCACCACGCTTCACTCGAGGCGAGCAATTGGAAACGGGTGAGACCTTCTCAGACATCGGTGCTACAATTGCTGATAACTTTTCAGTAACCTTGCCTAAATTCGGCAAAAGCTTTTTAAACCGCTTAAACGGATGATTGCAACTGGTTGTATAATGATGAAATAAGCAGTTAACTTGACCTAAAATTAACCTAAGAAGGCGGTAATGTTCATGAGAATGGTAGATTTGATTGAAAAGAAAAGAGACGGCAATGAATTATCGACTGAGGAAATAAAATTTATTATCACGGGTTATACAAATGGAGATATTGAAGATTATCAGATGAGCGCTTTCCTGATGGCTGTTTATTTTCAAAATATGACTGAACGGGAACGCGCCGATTTAACATTGGCAATGGCTGAATCAGGCGACCAAATTGATCTGTCTGCAATAGAAGGCATTAAAGTCGATAAGCATTCTACAGGCGGTGTTGGAGACACAACAACTTTGGTCCTTGGTCCCTTGGTGGCTGCATGCGGCGTTCCGGTTGCGAAAATGAGCGGTCGTGGTCTTGGGCATACAGGAGGAACCATCGATAAACTGGAAGCGATCGAAGGGTTTCACATTGAACTTTCAACGGAGGATTTTATCAAGCAGGTCAATGACCATAAATTAGCTGTTGTCGGCCAGAGCGGCAACTTAACGCCTGCAGATAAAAAGTTGTATGCATTGCGTGATGTGACGGGTACTGTGAATAGTATTCCTTTGATTGCCAGCTCCATCATGAGCAAAAAAATCGCAGCTGGAGCCGATGCCATCGTTTTGGATGTGAAAATTGGTGAAGGCGCGTTTATGAAGACCCCGGAGGATGCCAAAGAATTAGCACACGCCATGGTCGGCATCGGCAATGCGACGGGCCGAAAAACGATGGCCATCATTTCCGATATGAGTCAGCCCTTAGGCTTCGCCATCGGCAATGCGTTGGAAGTTAAAGAAGCGATAGAAACTCTTCAAGGCAAAGGACCGGAAGACTTGACGGAATTATGCATGGTGCTCGGCAGCCAGATGGTTGTCGTTGGCGGCAAGGCAGAAACGCTCGAAGAAGCACGGGTTATGCTGGAAGAAGTAATTGCAAATGGACAGGCTTTGCAAATCTTCAAACAGTTTATTGAAGATCAGGGCGGCAATCCGGCGGTGGTGGATGATGTCACATTATTGCCACAAGCTGAATTCGTTACAGAAGTCCCTTCTAAACAAGAAGGCTATATTTCATTCATGGAAGCAGATGAAATTGGAACAGCAGCCATGGTGCTGGGTGCAGGCAGAGCAACGAAAGATTCAGAAATTGATTTGGCGGTTGGTATTGTGCTGCATAAAAAAGTTGGAGACTTTGTCAAAGCTGGCGAGTCGATCGCGACAATTTACTCAAATACAGAAGAACTCGCAGAATGTTCTAAAATGATATATAATAGTATCGAATATACAAGTGAACCGGTTGAAAAAATCAAGCTGATATCAGCTTTGATAACCGATTGACAAAAAATCTTGCTGGGTAGCTGCTCAGCAAGTTTTTTCACATACAGATATGATCAGGAGGGGCTTTTATTGCATTTATATGGCACACAAACAATCAACGAGCAAGGCCATTTGACAATTGGCGGAACTGACTCAGTAGAATTAGCTAAAACTTATGGCACACCTTTATACGTCTACGATATTCAATTGTTCCGGGAACGGGCCAGAGCTTTTCAAGAAACCTTTAAAGAAGCAGGGATCGGTTATCAAGTCGCTTATGCCAGTAAAGCTTTTTCAACCATTGCGATCTATCAAGTAGCAGCAGAAGAAAACCTGTCATTGGACGTGGTTTCTGCAGGAGAACTGTACACAGCTATCAAAGCGGGATTCCCGGCAGAAAAGATTCACTTTCATGGCAATAACAAAAGCCTGGAAGAATTGCACATGGCGTTTGAAGTCGGAATCGGCTGCATCGTCGTGGATAATTTCTACGAGATCGACTTATTAAAGAAACTTTCAGAGCAGTCTAAACGGCCAATGAATATTCTTTTGCGTGTGACTCCTGGAATTGAAGCTCATACACATGATTACATCACCACTGGGCAGGAAGACTCGAAATTTGGTTTCGACTTGAAGAATGGCCAAGCGGACAGTGCATTCCAGCAGACTTATGACCATGAATATTTGAAACTAATGGGACTTCATTGCCATATTGGTTCCCAAATCTTCGATACAGGCGCCTTTCAGCTTGCTTCAGAGAAATTGCTGCAGAAAATGGCAGGATGGAAAGAGGAATTTGGGTATACTTGTCCGGTATTGAATCTTGGCGGAGGCTTTGGCATCCGGTATACGGAAGAAGACGAACCACTTGAGCCGGCTGTTTACGTAAGGCAGATGATTGAAACGGTCAAACAGACTTCCGAGGCTTCCGGTTACCCGATTCCAGAGATTTGGATAGAACCTGGCCGTTCATTGATTGGTGATGCTGGTACTACCCTTTACACGATCGGATCGATGAAAGAAGTGCCGGGAACGCGCAAATATGCTGCGGTTGATGGAGGCATGTCGGATAATATCCGCCCTGCATTGTATGGAGCAAAATACAGCTCTTTATTAGCCAATAAGGCTGATGCTGAACTGACAGAACAATACACGATTGCAGGGAAATGCTGTGAGTCGGGAGACAAGCTGATAGAGCAAGCAAACCTGCCAGCTGCTGAACCTGGAGATCTTTTAAGCGTATTCTGTACAGGAGCATACGGCTATTCGATGGCCAGCAATTACAACCGGATTGCGCGTCCAGCCGTAGTATTTGTTGAAGACGGAGTGCATCAGCTTGTTGTGAAACGCGAGACGAATGATGATTTGATTAAACAAGATCTAACCTACTCACAGAAAGTTGTTCAGAAATGAAAAAAGGCAATATAGTCTTACTGCTTTTTATGTTTGCAATGGCAATAGCCTGGGGAGTCATCTACTGGGCCTTTTTTGCAGAAAATGTCATTGGCGGCTAAACAATGCTCCCTTGAGTTATGAGAAGATCTATAGTAGTATGAGAAAAGCCGCTTTTAGACGAAAATGAGGGATTTAATTATGTTATTCAGATATAAAAAATCATTCGAGAAAATCGCCATGGGGCTATTGTCTTTCATGCCGAAAGAGCGAGAGTTAAAAAAACTGCAGCAAACTATGCACATCTATGAAGAAAATCCGGATTGGCAATTGTTCCTTTGGAAAAAAGGGGATGATTTTGTCGGGTTATTAGGTGTGGAAGTTGGAGAAGAATCCTATACGATTCATCATTTGTCGGTCAACCCATCGCACCGGGGAGACGGAATCGGCCATGAAATGGTGGATAAAATCCAAGATATCATGCAAGATCGAAAAATGCTTGCAACGGAAGAAACCGAAGCGTTTCTAAAAAAATGCCCAGTAAAAAAAGGCGGCCTTTGATTTAAAGGTTCCGCCTTTTTTTTTGTTCACGCAAGCTGATAATGGACGTACGATCGCGCAGCCTGTGCTTATGCATCAAGTAATAAGGGTCCTGCTGTGTTAAAGGGTGTTCAGTGCAATATGATTCCACTGCTTTTTTTAGTTCTTCTGAAACCACAGGGATTTCCTGGATATAAAAAGGCTTGCGTTCTGTGACAGCTTCAATCGAATCTGTTAATATGCCAATCAGCTTTTCGTGATCAAACCCTTCGACCCAAACGCCTCCAGCAGCAAGTTTGACTTTTGCTCTGATAAAAGAGCGCAAAGCTCCTGGATAATTGCTCCGGCGCCAATGATACATTCCGACTGCCAACTGGATCCAGCCGGTAAGGGGATGCGTTTTATCTTTAGGAGCGATGGACTTCCAATATTCTTCGCCTACTTCATGGCATTCAAAAAAATCTTTTTCATAATTAAAATTGATGATGTATTGAATAAACA
>JASLAI010000080.1 GCA_030147225.1 Planococcus sp. (in: firmicutes)
AATTAAAAGGAGAGATTGGCATGGCAGACATGATTCAACTAAAATTCCCTGATGGAGCGGTAAAAGAGTTTGAACAGGGCACAACTACTGAAGAAATTGCACAATCAATCAGTCCGGGATTACGTAAAAAAGCGTTGGCCGGCAAAGTAGGCGATAAATTGGTCGATTTGCGTGCGCCTTTGCAGGAAGATGGAGAAATTGCCATCATCACACCCGAATCCAATGAAGCATTGGAAGTTTTACGCCACAGCACTGCACATTTATTGGCCCAGGCAATCAAGCGTATGTATCCGGACGCCAAACTGGGTGTTGGACCGGTTATCGAAAACGGCTTCTATTATGATATCGATACAGAATCAGCGATCACTTCAGACGACTTGCCGCTGATCGAAAAAGAAATGAAGAAAATTATCAATGAAAACATTGAGATCATTCGCCAAGACGTAACTCGCGCAGAAGCACAGAAACGTTTTGCAGCAATTGAGGATCAATATAAATTGGAGCTTCTTGAAGCGATTCCTGAAGACGATCAAGTCTCCATCTATGAGCAAGGCGACTTTTTCGACCTTTGCCGGGGCATTCACGTACCATCGACTGGGAAACTGAAAGAGTTTAAATTATTAAGTGTGGCCGGAGCCTATTGGAGAGGGAACAGCGACAACAAGATGCTTCAGCGCATCTACGGAACTGCCTTCTTCAAAAAAGAAGATTTAAAAGCGCATCTTGAAATGCTGGAGGAAGCGAAAGAACGCGACCACCGTAAAATCGGGAAAGAACTGGATTTGTTCATGAACTCTCAAAAAGTTGGCCAGGGATTGCCGATGTGGCTTCCAAAAGGTGCGACAATCCGCCGTATCATCGAACGCTACATCGTCGATAAAGAAGAGCGTTTGGGCTACGACCACGTCTATACACCGGTAATGGGCAGTGTGGAGCTGTATAAAACAAGCGGACACTGGGATCATTATCAGGAAGACATGTTCCCTGTCATGAAAATGGACAACGAGGAATTGGTGCTGCGTCCGATGAACTGTCCGCACCATATGATGATCTTTAAACAAGGAATCCATTCGTACCGCCAGTTGCCAATCCGCATTGCAGAACTTGGTCTAATGCACCGTTATGAGATGTCAGGTGCTTTATCAGGTCTTCAGCGTGTCCGCGGTATGACGTTAAATGATGCCCATATTTTTGTGCGTCCAGACCAGATTAAAGATGAATTTAAACGCGTTGTCAATTTGGTGGTGGAAGTCTATAAGGATTTCGATATCAAAGATTATTCATTCCGCTTGTCTTACCGGGATCCGGAAGACAAAGAAAAATATTTTGACGACGACGCTATGTGGAACCGTGCACAAGCGATGTTAAAAGAAGCGATGGATGAGCTTGAAATTGATTATGTGGAAGTCGAAGGCGAAGCGGCATTCTACGGACCGAAAGTGGATGTCCAAGTGAAAACTGCGCTTGGTAAAGAAGAGACGCTGTCTACTGTACAGCTTGATTTCCTATTACCTGAACGCTTTGATTTGTCGTATATCGGCGAAGATGGCAAACAGCACCGTCCGGTCGTTATCCACCGCGGGGTCGTATCAACAATGGAACGCTTTGTCGCTTTCCTAATCGAAGAATACAAAGGGGCTTTCCCGACATGGCTTGCACCAGTGCAAGTGGAATTGATTCCAGTATCGCTTGATGCCCACAGCAACTATACAAAAGAGCTGCAGGAAAAACTGCAGAACCACAAAATTCGTGTGGACATCGATGAGCGCGACGAAAAGCTTGGCTATAAGATTCGTGAAGCACAAATGCAGAAAGTGCCTTATATGCTCGTAATCGGAGATAAGGAGCTGGAAGACGGTTCTGTCAACGTTCGTAAATACGGGGAACAAAAATCCGAAAGCATGCCATTCGATGACTTTGTGAAACTGGTTCAAAGCGAACTTCGCTAGAATGGTTGACAGCCATAAAGGCACGTGGTATTATAAATAAGGTTATAGAATACTTATATGTGCAAGCAGGAGCACCCGCTTCTCACCTGATCGACCGATTGTTGGCAGGTATACACGATTGACTTTTACATGCAGAAAGAAGCATGTTGTCATATTTGCGGGTGGACCTCTGTGGTCCATCCGCTTTTGTTTTGATCGGAACCCTGTAAACCGGTTCGGCCGGTTCACACATTTAAGCTATTCGCGACACTATCCGGAGGTGGATTACTATTAGCAAAGACATCAATGTAAATGAAGGTATTCGTGCACGTGAGTTGCGAGTTATTGATCAGAACGGTGAACAACTTGGAATTAAAACACGTAACGAAGCACTTGAAATTGCAACTCGTGTCAACTTGGATCTTGTTCTTGTGGCTCCTCAAGCTAAGCCGCCGGTTGCTCGTATCATGGACCATGGTAAGTTCAAGTTTGAGCAGCAGAAGAAAGATCGTGAAATCCGTAAAAATCAGAAAGTGATTATCGTCAAAGAAGTTCGCTTAAGCCCTTCAATTGACGATCACGATTTCAACACGAAACTTCGCAATGCAATCAAGTTCCTTGAAAAAGGCGACAAAGTGAAAGCTTCTATTCGTTTTAAAGGCCGTGCGATTACGCACAAAGAAATCGGACAACGTGTCCTTGAACGTTTCGCAGAAGCGTGCAAAGAAGTTGCAACGGTTGAGCAGCGCCCTAAAATGGATGGTCGCAGCATGTTCTTGATGCTTGCACCAGTCAACGAAAAAGAATAAGAGATCATTGTTTAGGAGGAATTCGAAATGCCGAAAATGAAAAGCCATAGCGGTGCGTCAAAACGTTTCAAAAAAACGGGTACAGGTAAAGTAAGACGCCACAGCTCACACACTAGCCACTTATTTGCAAACAAATCAACTAAGCAAAAGCGTAAACTTCGCAAAGGGAAACTTGTTTCTTCAGGCGACTTGAAACGCATCAAATCATTAATCTATAACATGAAGTAAGAAAAGCGTAAGCGCCCGTATAGATTCGACGGGCATAAGACGAAGGGGCAGAGCGGCGCTTTTTGCCGCATAGCCGCTTTGGCTTATGACCCCGAGAATCTGGGTGCTGAAGTCTAGACAAGCAACAAAAAATCGAATTTTATATATTCAGCAGGAGGTAATGTGATATGCCACGCGTAAAAGGTGGAACAGTGACGCGCCAGCGTCGTAAAAAGGTCATTAAATTAGCAAAAGGTTATTATGGTGCAAAGCACATCCTTTTCAAAGTAGCAAACCAACAGGTAATGAAGTCAGGTAACTATGCTTACCGTGACCGTCGCAACAAAAAACGTGATTTCCGTAAACTATGGATCACACGTATCAACGCAGCAGCTCGCATGAACGACATTTCATACAGCCGTCTTATGCACGGATTGAAAGTTGCAGGCATCGACATCAACCGCAAAATGCTAGCTGAAATCGCTGTATCTGATGCAGCTGCATTCACAGCATTGGTTGACCAAGCAAAACAAGCAGTAGCTAAGTAATAAAAGCGTAAGCGCCTGTCGTCGTTGCAGTCCATAGAACTCACACAACTAGAAAGCTGCAATGCTTAGGCGTTTAGCGCAACAATAAAAAAGACTGACGAAAATTCGTCAGTCTTTTCTTATGGAGGAAAAACCTATGTTTTTGATTATCTGCGGTTATTTTGCAATTTTGACAGTGATGGCCTTTGTGATGATGAAAGTCGATAAGCATCAAGCGCAGCGCCGGGGCCAGCGGATTCCAGAGAAGAACCTTTGGACAGTGGCCATTTTCGGTGGCGGCATCGGCGCTTACTTCGGCATGATGGCGTTCCGCCACAAAACCAAACACACGAATTTCCGCATTGGTTTTTTGATCTTGGCGATGCTGGATGCCGTCGTTCTAATCTGGAGTTATCAACATTTCTTTAATGGATGAGCGAAATGCTCATTCTTCTTGTTTCATTAAACGTTCTATTGGATTTTTCCAATTGATGCGGGCTTCCGGATAATTCATTAAAATCTCCTTTTCGAGAAATTGGAAATCTTCTTTGGTGAAGCCTTGCAATTTATCTGGATTTTCCACCCATACAAAAATGGAGACGACTTCAAAAGCATTTTCAGTAGTGCCCAAGTATTTTTCGCCTTCGAACAGAACGCCGCGAAGCGCGATAAAGAAGTTTTTTTGTACATTTTTTACATCATCGAGAAAATAATAGGTTCCTGATTCAAGCGCGGCATCCAATTTCCTTTTCGGATCTACAATATAACGGATCAATCGATAAAATAAGTAGATGATCAATGCCAGTACGATGAGGCGTATGAGAAAAGCCATTTGAATTACCTCCTAATTTACATAATCCTGCTGTATGATATACGAGTGAGAAGTAGTTTGGTTTCAAGATTATTTTAATTTAAAGGAGAGGTTTTCATGAACTTGCAGGAATTGTTTAAAATGCAAGAAGAATTAGACCGTTTTATTCAATCAAATCAGGAAATCAAAGAAGATGTTTTTCGCAAAAAAGGCTTGGCTTTATTAGTAGAATTAGCAGAACTTGCGAATGAAACACGCTGCTTTAAGTTTTGGAGCACCAAAGGACCTTCTGAACGTTCAGTCATTCTGGAAGAGTACGTCGATTCTATCCATTTCCTGCTGTCTTTAGGAATTGAAAAAGATTTGAGCACACTGGAAGTTTGGCCGGATCCGGTTGCTGAAAAAGACCTGACAGAACTGTTTTTACAGACGCAGCAAGCCATTCAAGAGTTTTTGGAGAATTATTCGATGTCCAACTTCATGGAAGTCTGGAGCTGTTATGGCGGATTGGCTGTAGCACTGGAGTTCAGTTATGAGGAAGTGCTCGAAGCCTACATCCAAAAGAATAAGACCAATTACGATCGTCAGCATAATGGTTACTGAAGAACGAATGTTTTGATAACTGAATGAAATTCGATTATAATATGATAGCAACGAATTATTTAGGAGGTCGAAATAATGGCTAATTTGGATGAAACCCAATTAATGTTCA
>JASLAI010000145.1 GCA_030147225.1 Planococcus sp. (in: firmicutes)
GATGTTGCTGCCATGCTTCCAAATGAAGCTCAAGCAATTCTTTCGCTTTAATGGTATGCGGCACGTATAAGTTAAAACTGATGGCCTGATCAATATGCCGTTGACGCGCTGCGTTTTGGCGGATGCTCCATTTCTGATCCAGTACATGGCGTGCCCGGCGGTAATAGTCATACGTGTTGTGGTTCAGGTCAGGTGCCGTCACTTTGAATTTGAAGTTCTTTTTCTCTTCCGCGTACTCTACCGCGTATAGAGGATCAATGCCGTCCGTTGAACCGCCGATTTTTGCAGTCGACGAGTTCGGTGCGACTGCCATCATCCAGCCGTTGCGGACACCGGTTGCAGCAACTTCCTGCTGCAACTCGCTCCAGCGTTCACCTTTGTAATTTCGGCGCTCAAAATACTCGCCTGTCTGCCATTCAGATCCTGAAAACTTGCTGAAGGCTCCTTTTTCTTCGGCTAGCTGCATAGAGGCGCGAATCGTCTGATAAGCGATTTCCTCGTAAAGCTTATCT
This sequence comes from Planococcus sp. (in: firmicutes), assembly GCA_030147225.1. Classification (GTDB taxonomy): domain Bacteria; phylum Bacillota; class Bacilli; order Bacillales_A; family Planococcaceae; genus Planococcus. Next base: position 513 of record JASLAI010000145.1, read on the forward strand.
GCAAACTCAACGGCTTTTTCAGTTTCCCAGTGAATTCCTTCAAGAGCCAAAAGATGATGCCAACCAAAAGTTCCTAACCCAACCGCTCTGTATTTTTTATTTGTTGCATCGGCCTGTCCTACGGAAATCGTATTCAAGTCGATGACGTTATCAAGCATACGCATCTGAATCGGAATCAGCCGCTCCAGCACCTCCGCTTTAACCGCTCTCGGCAAGTTGATGGATGACAAGTTGCAGACAACAAAATCCCCTGGCTTGCGAATCATCACAAGGTTGCCGTCTTCATCAGTGTATTCTTTCATGATCGTTGTTGCAGACATGTTCTGCATGATTTCCGTACACAAATTACTGCAGTAGATCGACGTCAGCCCTCTGCCTCTTGTGTGCTTGTTCGGGTTCTGGCGGTTGACTTCGTCCCGGTAGAACATATAAGGTGTGCCAGTTTCCAGCTGCGATACCATGACGCGTGCCATAATTTCCATTGCACGGTAAGTTTTGCGCGGCAATAGTGGATGATCCACAGCTTCCTGGTATTTCTTGCTAAAGTATTTTTCATCGGCTTCATCGTAAAAGTCTTCGAGACCCAACGCGTTGCCGTTTTCGTCTTTCCAGCCCATCACTTGCTTGATTTGATGCGGACAGAACGTATGCCATTCCCCAATGCTGCGGCCGTTTTCATCTTTCTCCTGCAGCCGCTCCATGAACAAGTCCGGAATCGATACGCCGGTGAAAATATCATGCGCTTTACGACGCTCGTCACCGTTGTTAGTCTTCAAGTCCAGGAATCCGTTCATAATGTCTTTATGGAAGACATCCAGATAAATCGCCACTGCGCCTTGGCGCTGTCCAAGCTGATCGACGCTCACTGCTGTATCATTGACCAAACGGATCCACGGCACAACCCCTGAAGAATTGCCTTTGAATTTTTTAATATCTGATCCCAGTGCACGCACTTTTCCGTAATAAATGCCGATTCCGCCGCCATCTTTGCTGAGACGTGCGATATCCCAGTTGTTCAAGTAAATGCCGTCCAACGAATCGTCGACTGTATCGATAAAGCACGAAGACAATTGACCGAAGCTCTTTCCAGCATTTGATAAAGTTGGTGTCGCCACTGTCATATAGAGATGGCTCATTGCCCAATAGGCTTCTTTGACCAGCTCCAGCCGTTGCTCTTTCGATTCATTTTGCATTAAAGTCATGGCGATGACCAAAAAACGTTCCTGTGGAAGTTCGAATAAACGTCCTTCGTAGTCTTTCGCCAAATAGCGGTCAGCCAGCAGGAAAAGGCCTATGTAATTGAACAGCAAATCCCGCTCCGGATCGATTTCTTTGCCTAGTTCAGCGATTTCTTCTTTTGTATAAGCCGCAAGAAGCTCTCCGGAATAAATGCCGATTTGTGAAAGCTCTTCGATAAGGCTATAAAAGTCGCCGTATTTCGCTGAAGCGGAAAAGTTGCGGCTTTCTGCAGCTTTTTTGTACAAGTCGCCGGCATATAGTTCCGCCGCCACATAGGTCCAATCCGGTTCATCCATGGTGATGCGGTTCAACGCATACAACAAGGACTGCTCTCCTTTTGCCTGTTCAGCCAAATTCGCTGCCCGTTCAAGCAGTTCCCGTGTATCCAGTCCGTATACCTCTGTCGCCCGTTGCAGCGCTCTTTCAACTGCGTTCATTTCTGTTGCCTCAATTTTCGTATTCATATCAGCCCAACTCCTTTGCGTATTCGTTTATTTTCATGCGGCGCTGTTTCCGCTCTTGTGCACTTTTAAATAATTTCTCTTCAGCTGGCGTTTCCGGAATCACTCCGGTTACTGGCGTCGGCTTGCCTTCGCTGTCAACAGCCACCATCGTCAGGATAGCCGTAGTCGTTAAACTTTTATCGCCAGCTTCAATATGCTGACATTCGGCTTTGACGTACACTTCCATTGATGTTCTTCCTGTAGAAATGACGACTCCCTCCAAAATGAGGATGTCTCCCACTTTAGCAGAAGATAAGAAGTTGACGGTGTCAATTGAAGCTGTCACGACTGCTTTGCCACTATGCCTCATGGCTGTAATGGCAGCAATCTCATCAATATATGCCAATACCGTTCCACCGAATATGGTCCCCATGTGATTAGTGTCTGGCGGCAGCACTAGCCTTGTCTGAATTGTCCTCGCTACGCCTGCAGCTAATGGTTGCATCATATGTATTCAATCCTCCACTCTGATAAAAAAGAAAAACCCAACCTCTCAAGGAGGATGGGTCTGAAAACGCAGAATATCAGATGAGCACAGTAGAAAAAACTGCCTCAAGCATAATACCTTCGTTATCCCTCTCAACTCCCGAAGAAGATCATAAACTATAACGAAGGCAGGTCTACTGGCTTGTGCGTCATCCTCTGCCATCTCCTTCCCATCCATTGGATAGTGGATCATGATAGCTCGTCAGCACTTACAGTTGCGGGAACAGCTCCAGATTTTAACCGGATTCCCTATTATGCCTTATCGGCACCTTCATTATCGGTTCTACTATATATAGTTGATATAGAGTCAATAAAGCTAAAAAATCACTAAATATTGTATTCATAAACTATAAAACATTTTCATAAATTTCACAAGAGATTTTAACTCCATCAAATAAACTATTTATTTTATCCTTGCAGTTTGGCAGTAGATCTTAGGCAGCGCATGATTACCTTATCTTAGTCCCAAATACACAATCTACTCTTTTTT
>JASLAI010000151.1 GCA_030147225.1 Planococcus sp. (in: firmicutes)
TGAATGGGTAAAGATTACTAGTAAGAAAAATCGGTTCGACCAACAGGAAGAAGGAATCACCCATGCCAAGACATACTGTTTACTTTCTATCTTCTCATCAGGATCGTGGTCTGATGGCTGAAATCTGGGCAAATCGGCTAATGCTTCCCGATTGGGAAATTCGCAGCGCTGCATGGACACAAGCTCCTCAATCGTCTTTCAATGAAATTCCTTTAGAAGTAATGAAAGAAGTCATATTAGATTTGCCGTCAGTTGAAGCCCGCACCTATAATTCAGAAGAAGTGGGCGAAGCTGATCTAATTATCGCTTTACATGACGGAGAACTGGAGCACGGAGACATCCCAACAGATTTACCAAGCCAGAAACTTTTGAGATGGGATATACGAAATCCCGAACTTCGCAGCAGCGACATTACGGAGCAATGGGCACTGTATCAGGAGATTTGCGATGAAATCGCTATGAACATAAAAAACATGGAACCGTATTTCCGTGCAGATTACGTATAAAACCTTCACCGGTAATTTCGGTGAAGGTTTTATTTGTTCCTTACGGCTAATGCTTACACATGATGGGGCAGTTATATAAGCACCGGTTCTTTTTAAGTATAGAGGACTGCCCGCACAGGACTGCCTTCTCCTCCTTCAATCTTCAATGGCAATGCGGCTAATCGGTAAACCCCTTCTGCCACATCATCCAATACAATTCCCTCAAGTATAAATCGCTGGTGCCGGTTCATCGCCTGATGCATCGGCAGCTCTTTGCTGGTCTCTGGATCAACGGACGGTACGTCGACTCCCAATAGCCTGATTCCATTCTCCTTTAGCCATTCAGCGATCGACTCGTCGAACACCGGCCATTTTTCCGGAAAACGGCTGCGGTCTTTCCAAGAGACCGTTTTCAGCAATAAAGCAGTAACCCCTTCTTCGAGAGGTTTGAAATCTGAAGAACCGATTTTCTCCATCCCGCTGACATTTATGACCTGTGCCTTCGACAAATATACATCCAGCGGAAGTTCATCTGTCTTAAGGCCTTGATCATCATAATGAAAAGGGGCATCGATATGCGTTCCGATATGGGTGCTCGTCTGCAATTTTCCGATATTGACTGAACCGCTTTGCTGCTTCGTTACTGTCAGTTCATAATTGAACGGCACATCTCCCGGCCATTCTGGCGTTGAATCGCCTAAACTCATCGATATATCAATAATTTTTTCTACTTTCACTTAAGCCACCACATTTCGTTCATTGCTGAAGTCCTTGTATGTCTCGTTCTTCATAATGTCCCGTAGCTTGTCTGCTACTTGCTCCACATCGCGGAAGGAAGTGTAAAAAGCGATTGGCGCCAAACGGACGATATTCGGTGCCCGGAAATCAGGAATAATTTTTGCTTCTTTTAAAGCTTTGCATATTCTAGCCGCTTCCGGATGGGCAAAAGCAATATGTCCACCTCTGGCTTCGTCTGCCTCTGGCGTTACATCAGTCAGCTCCGGCACCTGTTGTCCGACAAGTTGTCTTAATAAAGTCGTTAGCTGCAGCGATTTTTTACGGACTTCTTGAATCCCAGCTTCCTCAAACAGCTCCAGACTTCCGAGTAGAGGCGCCATGCTGAAAATATGTGGAGTACCTATTTGATAAGCACCAGCCCCCTGTGCTTTCGAAAATTCATGATCCATATCGAATTGACGGTTTTTATCAGATCCAAACCAGCCGGCATTGCCCGGCAGCAGTTGATGGTGGCGTTCATGCAGATAAAGTCCACCTGTCCCGCCTGGCCCCGAGTTCATGTATTTATAATGGCACCAGACGGCGAAATCCACGCCATCGTCGTGCAGGCGATGAGGCATGGCACCAATTGAATGGGCTAAGTCAAAACCGACAAGTATGCCTTTTTGGTGTGCAGCTTCGGTAATTTTTTGAATTGGTAATAATTGACCGCTTCGATACAGCACTGAGGGCAACAATAGCACCGCCACATCATCTGTCAGCTGTTCGATAATATCATCCAGCTCCAGCGTGTAGCCGTCTCTGCTGGAAATTTTCCGCATTGCCTTTGCGGAATCAAGTCCACGCAGGCGAAGATGGCTTTCCACCGCATAAATATCCGATGGAAAGTTTAAGTCATCTACAACGACAGCAAAACGTTCGGATGTCGGCTGAAATACCGTCGCCAGCATCTGATGGATGTTCGATGTAATTGATCCTGTCACCATTACTTCATGAGCTTTAGCACCAACCAAAGGTGCAACACGCGCACTCATGGTTTCCGCTAACGTAAACCAGGGATGCTCACCTTCTGTCCATCCATCAATTCCAAAAGTCTTCCAGCTGTCCATCAAAGATTGCAACTTCGCTTCAGACCGCTTGGACATCAATCCGAGGGAATTCCCATCCATATATACCGTTTCTTTTTCCACAAAAAATTCTTGTTTGAATTTAGCCAACGCATCTTGTTGGTCCATGTCTTTGCTCGTCATTATTTTTATCCTCCTTCAACCATCACATCGCATAAGCGACTGCACCCAGAACCGCTGTCACTAGAACGACAATCCAAGGAGCCAGTTTAAAATAGACTAACATTGTGAAGGCAGTTATCGCAATTGCAAAATCGACGGGTCCGCGAATTCCGGAAGTGAATACAGGATCATATAAAGCTGCAAGCAAAATTCCGACCACACTTGCATTGACACCTTTCAGCGCTGCCTGCACTCCTGACTTTGTTCGGATAACACTCCAAAAAGGCAAAGTCCCGATCACCGGCAAGAATGATGGCAGGAACATGGCGATGACGGCAATCAATACGCCCCAACCACCATTCATCAATTGACCTAAATAACCGGCTAATGTAAAAAGTGGACCAGGTACTGCCTGAGCCGCTCCATAACCGGCAATAAATGCATCAGCTGTCATCCAATCCGGTACTACTTCACGTTCAAGCATTGGAAGTACGACATGGCCTCCGCCGAAAACAATCGAACCCACACGATAGAAGATATCAAAAATGGCGAAAGAAGTAGATTCTATGAATGGCCGGATTAATGGCAAGCCGATCAATAACACCGCAAAAATAGACCAGGCAGCAATCCCCGTTTTTTTGCCGAAACTTAATACCAACTTAACCGGTTCTGGCGCTTTTTCATTACGATATATGGC
>JASLAI010000181.1 GCA_030147225.1 Planococcus sp. (in: firmicutes)
CGAATCCGTTCCATTCCAGCTGTACCAAAAACAATGAGATATTGACGATAGTCGCAATGAAAACCCATGAGCCGTATAAGGTAAAGCTGAGGCCTGCAAGTGTAGAAGGAAATTCAAAGCGATTTTGATAGATTCTTTCTACGATTTTCAGCAAGGAAAATAGCATGCCAAAAATCAGCAGCGTTGATATGCCCAAGCGTTCGTAAGAAAAAGCAACAATCCATCCCATATTCAATAAAGAGCTCGCGATAAATAAAGGAGAGATTAAAAACACCAGCTTACGGATGCGCTGATCCTTTCTTTTCACAAACATATAGATTAGCGTAATCAGCAGCAAGCTGTAGATTACTCCCCAAATCGAAAATGTAAAAGGTGCCGGGGATATGAGCGTCATGTATTTGTCTGAGATGTCCTTCTGGCTGTTGCCATTAAAAAAACCTGAAGATCCGAGGTAGTTTACGCCAAGCGTTAAAAAATAAAAAGCCAGATTTAACAGCGTGAATATCTTTGTTTTCTTCAGTGTGCGTTCATCCATTATGAACTCATCCTTTCGGCAGTTATTTTTTCAATAATCCCTATCCTACTCTTCTTCTCCATGTCTTCCCGATTTGGCTGAACGGCAAAACTGTTCTCTTCAAAATTCTGTAGTTGAATGAAAATCAATCTGCTTCCAGTAAATTTAAGCAATCCTCCACAGGGAGGCATTTTCACTTTAAGGGTCTACCAATAAAAGGCTTGATTTCTTTCCCTATCAAAAGAGCTTTACCTATTTTTAAAAACTTAAAGTCATGCTATTATAAAAGCAAAATATTGCTAGTACAGCAATATTCCATCATTCATTAAACGCTTTTTTGTTGCAGAAGATGATTTGCTCCACTTTCGGGAATGCAGTCAGTCTAAAGCGAAAGGCGGTGCCAAGAATGTTCGAGGAAAAGAGATCTCGTTTTGTGCTCGGCTGGATGACGGGCGCGTCCATTGTCGCGATTTTCTTCTTGCTGCAGGTCACAGGCAACCTGCTCATCATCAGTGTTGCGATGCAATTGATCTTCTACGTCGTCTTGCCGGTTTGGTTTCTTAGCTACCATTTTAAAAAGCGCAGCGTAAGACTTCGCCAAGTCGTATTTTTCCATGGCATCGCGCGCTGGCTGCTGCCGGTCCTTGGGCTGACTGTGCTGGTGTTGGCATTTTCCATGAGCATCTATTGGCTGCTGTTGCGCGGGCTTATGTCCATTGCCCCCACTGCGGTTGAATTTGCGCTTATGCCGCAATCTCTCCCTGAGGCCTTCTGGTACTTGGCCGCAACCGGCTTCGTTTTAGCGATCATCGCACCGATTGCGGAAGAGTTTGTATTTCGCGGGCTGATCCTCAATCGGCTTATCGCGGCATTCGGCTTTTGGAACGGGATCGGCATATCGAGTTTGATTTTTGGCATCTTCCACATCAACTTTTTCGGTGCTTTTCTGTTCGCGGTAGTCGCGTCGCTGCTGTATTTGAAAACCGGCAATTTACTCTTGCCGATATTGCTGCACATCGCCAATAACCTGGTCGCTGTTTACCAGAGTTTCATCACCCCCTCTTTCCCGAACTGGCTGATGGTGACGAGTATGACTGATTTGTATGCGAAGAGCGTGCCAAACCTTGTTGTACTGATCAGCAGTTCAGCACTGTTGCTGTTCGTCATTATCTGGCTTGCTCGAGGATCGGCAAACAAGGCAGAAGAAATCGGTGTTTTTTGGAAATGAATAATGAATATAATAATAACCAAACTCCCCAACCGTCCAGTTTAACTATTCAGATTCCATTTTTAATCTGAATAGTTAAAATGCAAAAAAAAGCGACCAGCAAATCGAGTTCGATTTGCTGGTCGCTTAATTACTTGGAGAATGGCTGAAGAAGTGTTCCTATTCATCTGGGCTGGCGACTTGTTCACCTCTGGCTTCTTCTTGGCCTGGTGAGCTCTCGGGAGCAGTTAACTATGTACTCTGCAATTTTACTTTTTAATGCTTTAACTGTCTAAGCTCAGATCCGCCCAAAGCAAACCCCATTCATGTATTTCGTAGCTTCTAGCACCACTTTGAACAAAAGGATCTTCTTTCACAAGAGCTTCGCAAGCTTCATAAGTTTCAGCATTGAATATCACCAAACCACCTGAACCGTCAGTAAAGCGGCCAAATGCCGATACATGCCCGGCTTGTTTCATTTCTTCAAGAAATTCCAAATGTGCGGGTCTGATCTGATCTGATTTTTCCTTATCCACTAAAGGTAAAAGAACTGCGTAATGACTCATTTGATCAATCTCCCCTTTTCAATAATTTCACATGCATTAAAAACATTCTAGCATAAAAACGTCTAAACATTCAGATTTTAAGCAGCATCTTTCTGTCATTCTTGAGCATGAAGGCAACAAGCGCAGGAATTCATGGAGTATATGTATTATCGTTCATGTTCAGAATCATTGAGATTTTTTTGCACAGAGGCAGGATTTCACTTGAAATAAAACAGGAATCCGCTCCATTGTTCAATCGAGTGGATTCCATATGTGAAGCCATTCAGTTCGACAAGGCAATCTTGATATGCGCCAAATGATGCTCTTCGTGCCACGAAAGTTTCGCCAGTTTTGTGGCGACGCTGATCTCACCATTGGTTTCGTGGGTAAAGATGCGGGTCAGCTGCTCTTCCGTTACATGCTGTCCAAGTGCCGCGATCCGTTCGTTCAGCCCCTCAAGCATTCGGATTGAACTTTCCACCGGCAGCTCGTTGTCTGGCAGCGCTACCCATTTTTCCTGATCAAAAGCAGGGACCGTTGGATTGTCATCCGTCAACGCCAGTTTCAGGCGCTGATACATATTCAACTGCGAATCCGCAATATGATGCACAAGCTGACGGACTGTCCAGCTGCCTTCTCTGTACTTCTTATCCAATTGCTCATCACTCAAGCCATCGACAACTTCCCTCAGCCGCACGGTATAATCTCCGATTTTTCCGAGCCATTCCTGAACATGCTCAGCTTTCACGTTGTCAGGAACCTGTAATTGTCCAATAGGAAATTTTACATCCATTTTACCAACCTCTTTTCCTTATCCGTATTTACGCCCAATATACCAATGGGCTCGGATTTTGTAAACCGGCAGAGGATGC
>JASLAI010000208.1 GCA_030147225.1 Planococcus sp. (in: firmicutes)
ATAAGAAAACGATCCCAACAGTACTAAGCAGCAAAAGAAACTTTGATGCAGCGACCGACGGCTTTCGCTGTTCCGGTACAAATTGAAGGACGACGAAGCCTGCAAGATAAGAAAAGGCGATATACAGCAAGACATCAGCAATGGCTGTGAAAAAAGTCATTTTTTCTTCATGAGCAATCTATAGATTCCATAGACGATCAATACAGCAGCAAAAACTAAAAGCACCGTCACAAGCAAATTATTCTCGTTTCCAGTTTGGGCTTCTGCCGCTTCCTCTGCAGGCACACTGACTTGTTCTTCCGATTCTTCAGCTTTTTCAGTTGCAGCCGGTGCTGTCTCCGTTTGTTCTTCCGTTTCAATGGAGACCCCGAATGCGATTTCTCCTTCAATCGGGTGTCCATCTTCTCCGATGATGTTCCAAAGAATACGGTAAGATCCATTTGTTAAAGACTCAGTAAATGTGCCAACCATTGAATCTCCTTCGACGACAATCGATTCAAATTCAAAAGAAGCGCTTTCCCCTTCAATGGTCATTATGCTGCCATCTTCAATTTTCGTTCCGAAAAGCAGTTCAACTTCTTTTAAAGGTTCTGTCACATTTTCCCCTTCAGCAGGCGTAGAAGACAACAAAGTTGTATGCGCTTGAACCGAAAGAGGTATAATTAAAATCAGGAATAATAATACAAAAAATTTCTTATACATTGTCTTACCTCTATTTTCATATGATTTATGCTATTCTCTCACGATTAACTGGGAAAGGATAGTGAAAAATCCGTGAATTTTCTACAGAGATTATTTTGAAAAGGATGACGATAGACCTTTTCTTCTCTATAATGAAACTAAACTACGGTTAAGGAGCGTCAAAGAATGAGTGAATTGCAAGGAAAACTAGCCGACACCCTCGTTTTTAACCATATCCCTTTCCCCATCATCATTATCGATAAAGACGGTTCGATTGCTTGGTGCAACCAGCATGCTGAACGCGTTTTTCAAATAGAATCCGAAGCAGTCAAAGGACAGCTTTCTCCTTATATGAATCCCGAAACAGCAGCATTAAGCAAGCATCCATGGGAGAAACTATTACATACGGAGGAACCGGTTAGATTTGAAGATGTGGAAATTGAATTGGGCGATGGCATAAAGGCATATACCACAGTTGTGGCTAAATCTTACACTTCCAACAACGAACAGTTCGTCATGACCATTTATGAACTGAACGAAGCGGATGAAGAAGGATCGGCCCCTAAAGAATTGAACCATTTACGAAGTGGTCTGGACGATTCGTTTATGCTGCTTTATTTTGATCAGGACTTTTTGATTACTTATGCGAATCCATTATTCTTGAAATTGAGCAAGTGGACACCTAAACGAATTTTAGGAAAACCTGTCTGGCACATGTTCGAAGATGGCGAAGAAGGTGTACAGTTTGTCGACTCCATCTTAGCCACTTTGAGGCAAGGAGAAGTCTGGAACGGCGAAGCGAAAAAAGTGAAAAAAGATGGCGAAGTTTACTGGGTTGATTTGACTGCGATTCCGATGCAGCTCTCCAGCGAAGATATATATTATATCTTCTTGGAAAAAGACATAACAGAAAACAAGAAGGCTCAGCAGCATCTTGAGGAAATCGCATTCATTGATCCCATAACAGGATTAGAAAACCGCCATCGACTTGAACAGATGATCAACGAATACATAGAGGAAGATCGGCATTTCTCCTTCATATTCTTGGACATTGACCGTTTTTACACTTTGCGTGACGTATCTAATACCGACACCGAAAATGAATTGCTTATAGAATTCACGAAGCGGCTGCGGATGTACTTTTCCGATTCCGTCATCACGCGCGCCGGATTACATGAGTTTGCCTTAGTGACACCATTAAGCAATTGGTTTATCGAAGGATTCCTCCACTACTTGCAGCAGCATCCGATTTACTTGAATGGTACGGCGGTGCCATTGACCGTCAGTGGGGCCATCACCAGATACCCTGAAGATCAGCAAAGTTTCATGCATTTGATCAAAGCTTCCTACGCGACAATCAAAAAAGTCAAAGATCGTGGAGGCAGTGCCATTGCTGCACTGACATCCGATGATCATGAACGATTGAACCGCAAAGCGCTTATCGAAAAACGCCTGATCTATGCATTAGACCGTAAAAATCTTCAGCTTTTGTATCAGCCTCAAGTCAATTTGAATAACGGCAAAGTTGAGCGAGTAGAAGCATTGGTGCGTTGGACCGATTCAGAAATCGGGGTAGTCACGCCTGACGAACTGATACCAATTGCTGAAGAGAATGGTTTGATTAATGAAATCGGCAGTTTTGTCATTGAAACAGCCTGCCGGCAGTTAAAAGACTGGAAATCAAAAGATATCGATTTGCAGATCAGCATCAACTCTTCCATCCATGAATTTAGAGATAAAGATATGGCGAAGATGCTTCTTGAGCAGCTGAAAATCAATAATTGCGATGCCAGTTCACTGATGATCGAAATCACCGAGAAGTTCGCTCTTGAAGCAGAGGCTGAACGGTCAATCATGACACAGATGAAATCTCTTCACCAGGAAGGCATAAGCTTCGCATTAGATGACTTCGGAACTGGATATGCTTCGTTCCGCTATATGCTTTTGCTGCCAATATCTTCATTAAAAATAGATCAAATGATTATACAATCCATCACGAAACAAGAAAAAATACAAAAATTAATCAATGGGATGATTCAATTCGGCAAGTCACTTGATTTCCAAGTAACCGCTGAAGGCGTTGAGACAAACGAGCAATTCGAACTGTTGCGGGCCATGGGCTGCGACAGCCTGCAAGGCTATCTCATCGGACACCCAATGACAGCCGAAGACCTCGAAAAATGGCTGGGGTAACAAGAAAAGCGCAAGCGCCCGTGTAGCTCTGACAGGCATAAGACAGACCGGCGAAGCGGCATTCTTTTGCCGCATAGCTGGGTTGGCTTATGACCCGAAGAGCTGGGCGCTGGAGTCTGGACACCAAGAAAAGTGAATGCGCCTAAGCTATAAATTCACAAAATAAAAATGGGTCTGTTACAAGAATCACTCTTGTGTCAGGCCCATTTTTCTTTGTATTCTTTTTGCCTGTCGCTTAAAGAACAGCTGCATCAGCACTTCCGCAAAAACCAATCCCATTGCAACAGCTCCGGAGATCATCAATGCTTCGGATGCAAAAGCGATAGCTTCCAGGTAATTATTTTCAACGATGTTCCGCATGGCGTTGTATGCTTTACTTCCCGGAACCAAAGGAATGATTCCAGCAATACTGAAGATGATCATCGGCATCCGAAATTTCTTAGCCAGCAAATGTGCCACAATCGAAACAGCGAATGCACCGGCAAAAGATGCCTGAACTGAATCATCGAAAGCCAGGAAGAACGCACGGTAAATGAGCCAGCCGCTCATTCCGACCAGGCCACAGCTGAGCAAGGTTCTACGCGGGGTATTGAAGATGACGCCGAATGCGCCCGCAGCCAAAAAGCTGAGAAATGCTTCCAATGGCCAGTTCATCTGATCTCCTCCTTAAAATGATAGTACTACTGCAATCCCGGCTCCAATTGCAAATGCGGTCAAAAAAGCCTCTGCTCCTTTGGACAATCCCGATACAAAATACCCCGCCATCAGATCCCGTACGGCATTGGTGATCAGCAATCCCGGAACCAGCGGCATAATCGAGCCGATAATCAGCGTATCCAAATTTGTCGCCAGTCCGGCATAGACCGCTAGAGAAGCCAATATCCCGATTATAAAAGCACCGATAAATTCAGCAAAAATCTTTACCCGGGTTTCTTCAAGTATGGTTTCCACGATAATAAAACCGGTTCCTCCGAAAATAAACGCATAAGGGAGATCAATCCAACTGCCTCCCAATAAAATTAGAAAACAGCCACTTGCTACTGAAGCCGCCAAAATCTGCAGCCATATATTAAATCGATAATTGGTTTGATCAATGATCAGCATCTCATCATAAGCTTGCTGCAATGTATATTCGCCAGCCACCAATTTACGCGAAACAGAATTGATTAAAGCCACCCGTTCTAGATCGGTGCCTCGGTTATTGACACGGACAAATCGCGTAGCGAGTTCTTCGCTTGGAGAAAACATGATTCCTGTTGGTGTTACAAAACAATGGGAGTTCACCATATTTTGCGAAACAGCCATCCGGATCATGGTATCTTCAACGCGATAGGTTTCAGCTCCACTTTCCATCATGATTCTGCCAGCCAGCAAAAAACAATCCAATGCGAGTTCGCGCCTGGTCTCTCCTATTTGTGCCAATTGTTTCTCCCCTCTCGCAGTCGGTTTCTTTATTTATCATAACTCACATGGGCAAAAAATTAAACGTCCCGACAAGTCGGGACGTTTAACGGACCTTGCTTTGAACTCATTCGCAATTATGGTTTCAAGACGACCTTCGTACAATTGTCCTGGTGATCATTAAAGATTTGGTACGCGTCGCTTGCACTTTCCAATGGCACAATGTGTGAAATAATTTCACGTGGATCAAATTCACCATTTTCGATTTTCTTGTACAGCATTGGCATCAAGTGGATGACCGGAGCCTGCCCCATCTTCAATGTAACATTGCGTTCGAACATATTTCCGAGTGGGAATTGATTATAAGTCAATCCGTAAACTCCTGTCAATTGAATCGTTCCGAATTTGCTGACCGCATCTTTAGCGATATCAATCGCGCTGAGTGTACCACCCTGCAGCATTAGTTTTTGCTGCACAGCTTCTGCCGGCGACTTTTTACCATCCATGCCGACGCAGTCAATCACGACATTTGCGCCACCTTGCGTAATTTCATGAATTAAAGCGCCTGTATTGTCATGCTTACTAAAATCTACAATCTCTACATTGTTCATTTTTTTAGCAAGTTCCATACGATATGGAATTTCATCTACTGCTATCACGCGGCTCGCGCCTTGCATCCAGGCAAACTTCTGTGTCATGAGACCAATCGGTCCGCACCCTAAAACAACTACAGTGTCCCCTTTTTTCACTCCTGCATTTTCTACACTCCACCAAGCTGTTGGAAGAACGTCTGATAAGAACAGCAACGATTCATCTTCCAGTTCAGAGGATTCAGGAATAACAAGCGGTGTGAAATTCCCATAAGGCACTCTTAAATACTCAGCCTGGCCTCCTGAATAGTCGCCGTACCGTTCTGTCAGTCCAAAATATCCGCCAGTATCAAAATGGGGATTGTCATTTGAATTGTCACATTGGCTCTCCATTTCGTTGCTGCAATAAAAACATTGGCCACAGCTAATATTAAAAGGAAGGACGATTCGATCCCCTTTTTTCACTTTAGTGACATCCGGCCCGACTTCTTCTACAATTCCCATAGGTTCATGTCCAATGACTGTGTCTTTGGTTGTCGGCAAAGCTCCTTGATAGATGTGCAAATCTGTACCACAAATAGCCGTTGACGTTATTTTTACGATGATATCGTCTTTTTTCTGAAGTTTAGGATCTTCAACTTCTTTTACCTGCATATCTTTTGTTCCTTGAAACGTTACTGCTTTCATCTTTATCCCTCCAGTTGTAGTTTTTAGAATACTTCTCAACTTCCCTTTTTCTGCTAATTAAAAACATTTGAAAAAGAAGAGGCGAATGAAATTCGCCTCTTCTTTCTATTTATTGAATGTTAAACTGCTGATCGGCTCGAATGTTTCCAATCCATAACTTTTGATTTCACCATTTGCCACTGTGTACAGCTCTTCTTTAATATAGAGAATACGCTGAGTGGCGGTGTTCCAGTTTTCATACTCTTCGTCTGTTTCTTCGACCAGACTCGCCGCTTGTGAAATTCCGTCCGGCGTAATGGTATAAATCAGCGCGCCTTCACCTTTAAATTCCACATACTCACCCGTGGTTTCTTCGTATAACGCTGCTGGAAATCCAAAGAGATTTCTTTCTTGATGCGTAAATAAAGCTTTGTGATCGTATTGAATTGCAGAATAGGTGCCTGGTCCCCCTATAATTTCGGTGTCTTTTTCCAGCGGAGCAGTAAAGTCACTGACATCAAACAAAGAAACCTTCATGCCGCCTGTGACTACACGAGGCTCGCTATTTTTTACGGGTACCAGCTTGGTATCATAGCCAAAGCCGATCAAATGATTGTCGTCCAGTGGATGCAAATAATTTGAAAAACCGGGTATCTTCAGTTCTCCAAGCACTTGTGGAGAAGAAGGTGCCGACACATCGATGACGAAAAGCGGATCCGTTTCTTTAAACGTCACCATATAAGCCTTATTCTTAATAAACCGGGCCGAATAAATACGTTCCCCCGGAGCCAGATCTTCTACCGAACCTACTTGCTTCATTTGTCCATCCAGTATAAACAGATGGTTTTTCGATGGTGAATTCAAATCCCATGTGATTCCTTCTGTCGTCACTGCACGGAAATAACCATTGTACTCATCCATTGAAAACTGATTGAGCAAAGAGCCCGTTATTTCAGTGGAAGCCAGGAATTCAACAGTTGTACCGTTTAAACTAAATTTAAAAATTTCTGTGTTGGCCTGTTCAGGAAGCCAGATTGCCGTTTCCCTTTCGCTGCGCATGTCATCATCTTCCAACGGAATGTAGGCAGGTGCCGTCAGATAAAGGTTGTCTTCATTCATGTAAAGCTGCTTACTGCCACCTAAAAATCCTTTTGTCGAAATTTCATTGGTCTCAGGTGCGGCCAAATCAACAGAGGTGATGACACTGTAACTGCCCTCCATAGTTCCCGGCAACACTGAGATGCTGCC
>JASLAI010000223.1 GCA_030147225.1 Planococcus sp. (in: firmicutes)
GCGTAATACTGGGTATCGGTAAACCATACCATAGAAAAGTCTTTGTCTTTCGAATCTGTAATTGTACCAGAGTCGTGTACCATGGCTTGGACTTTGCCGTCTTTGACGAATCGTTCAATTTCAATTTCAGCGGATAGGACAATCTTCTCGTTGTTCGCATTTCCCTGTGTTTGGCTTAAAGCAACCCAGTTTCCAGCTTTATAATCCCAGGCAGATAAGTTGGCTAAGCCAGTCGATAGCGTCTTGCCTTCCCAGTAGAGTTCAATCGAATTGCCTGCAGCTAAATCCTTCGATACATCGACTACGAAGCGTTGGGAAGGAAAGCCGTTGCTGCTTTTAGTCACGGCTGTCTTGCCGTCATTAGCTGCTATTGCATCCATCTGCTCTTTTGTTAAAGGTGCAGCATTTGTTTGGATTGGGACAGAGATTGGATTATCAGCCGAGTCATTTGCAAAACCGGATAGGCTGTTGCTGCCAGCAAAATCGTATGTAAATCCTTTTTTGAAATCAACCGTTTTAATGCCTGCTCCTGTCGAATCTTTAACCAAAGCTTCCAGCGTAGGGGTTAAACTGACATTTGTTGCGTAGTTTGACGGTTTAACGTTTGTAGGTTCCTCAAGGCTGGTTGCCGCCAATGGGGTCAATGAACCCGTTAACACTAAAGCTACAGCGGCGGTGGTAGTGAAAATTTTCTTTATCATCTTTTGTCCTCCTTTGATGGGTCTTACTTGTCATATATAAAAATTCTCAAGTTTCCTCGAGAAGTAAGCACAAAAGACTAGTGGTGTAGGGAATAATATTCCTTGTAAATATTATTAGTGAACCTATTTATTCATAATACCAAAAAAAAATTAAAAAACAACTTAATTTTCCATATTTTTAGAATATTTAATAATCATTTATATGTCATTTAGCTTATAGGCCTTAGTCATAAGCTTTATAGAACGAAAGCTACAAAAAATAATCAGTGAAATATGAAAGCAGGGTTTTTGAATCAGATCGGATAGATGGTTACAATGAGTACTGATTCAAATTCTATTTATAAATTTTTAGAGATGAGGCGATTAGATTTGAGCCAGGAAAAAATGACGGCATTAGGTTTCTATAAACCAGGTTCGACAACAGCAGCACCAAGTTTTGAGGCTGTTGAAATTGATAGACCCAAAGCGACAGGGAGAAATCTGCTGATTGAAGTGCGTGCAATTTCAGTCAATCCAACAGATTTACGGACTCGGGATGCTAAATCTGAAGAAGATTCATCCTTAACTATTGTTGGCCGGGATGCTTCTGGAGTCGTTGTAGAAGCAGGTGAAGATTGCAACTTGTTTCAGGTGGGAGACGAGGTTTTTTATGCAGGAACAAGTAATATTCCAGGTAGTCTAAGTGAAGTTCAGTTGGTTGATGAACGGATTGTTGGGAAAAAGCCAAAAAGCATCGGTTTTCCTGAAGCTGCAGCTTTGCCTTTAACCAGTCTTACAGCTTCTGAAGCTATTTTTGAACGGCTACGGGTGTCGAGCGAGGCAGCTGACAATAAAGATAAAGTGATTCTGATTATTGGGGCAGCTGGAGGCGTTGGATCGATTGCGACGCAAATTGCCAAGTCGGCAGGACTTACGGTTATTGGGACCGCATCCCGCAAAGAATCCAGGGAGTGGGCATTGGAGCATGGAGCAGATCATGTTATCAATCACCACGAAGCATTCGAACCACAATTAGCTGAGTTGGGGATTCAAGGAGTGCATTATATATTCTGTTTGACAAATATTGATGATCATCTAGAGAGCATGGCAACAAACATCTTGCCACAAGGTAAAATTTGTTCGATCTTGCCGGCGCAAAAACCGCTGCCTCCTGAACTTTTTTTGAAATCTGTCACTTTTGTTTACGAACTCATGTATACACGATCTGTGTTTCAAACAGAAGATATGATTTCCCAGCACTTTATCTTGATGCAACTGGCTGACTGGGTGGATAGTGGGAAGATTCGATCGACCATGACAAAAAAACTGTCGCCTCTAAATCCATTAACTTTAAAAGAGGCTTACGAAAACCTGCTGACAGGAAAGACCATCGGTAAGATTGTGATTGAAGGCCCGATAGAAAATATAAAATGATTTTGCTTTAAAGAAAAGATAACTGAGTTTAGAAATGAATAAAAGGCAGGGGCTGCTCTTCAATGAGCGGCCCCTGCCTTTAAATTATTAAATTTCTATTTTAGGTCCACGATGAGATTTTACTCCCGATGCTCTTGATAAACATCCTGTTGCGTCAGTGCTCTTGCCTCTTTCATTTGTTCGGATGATACTGGAGTTTCATATGCTTTAATAGTGGCTTTAATTTGATCTGCCGAGCTGGCGCCCGCGACAATAGAGGCGATGGTATCGTGCTCCAGTACGTTATGCAGTGCTAAGGCGTGCAAGTTGTCGTGGACTTCCAGCAATTTCTCTAAAGTTGCTTTCAAGTCAGCGGAACCATAGTTTAAGTAGCCATCCATTTTCTCTGCTCGCTGAAGTCCTTCGCCTGTCAACAAACCTTTTGCTAAGGAGCCGCGAGTTACTACCGATTTGCCCGCTTGGCCGATATGGTCCAGCAGTTCTTCCGGACGTCGGTCCAATAAGCTGTATTGCATCATAATAGAGGCAATATCACTCTTATCCAAGAACCGGTTGATGACGTTGGGGCGGATCGAAGAGATGCCATAGGCACGAATCAATCCTTCTTTTTTCAATTCCTCAAAAGCATCGATGGTTTCTTCAGTATCATCAGAAATCATTCCTCCATGCAATTGATATAAGTCGATGTAATCCGTTTGCAGCCGTTTTAAGCTAGCATGGATTTGTTCTTTGATATATGCTTTTGTCGGATTCCACTTCACCTCGTCTGAATCAGCACTCCATTGATTGCCTACTTTAGTAGCTAAAACAATATTTTGACGTTGGCGCTTTAATGCTTCTCCGACCACTTCTTCGTTTCTGCCCTTATTATACAAATCCGCAGTATCGAAATAATTAATGCCCTGTGCGATTGCTTCTTCAACGATTAAGCTTGCTTCTGTTGCATCTGTTGGCAAAGACATGCAGCCCAGGCCGATTTCACTTACTTTGATTCCACTGTTGCCCAATAAATTTTTCTTCATTTCTCCACCTCATTTAGTGTGTCGTATCTAATATGGTATACTTTTCCTCAGAGAAACCACAAATGAAAAGAGGATTCCAATGAAAAAATTTGAAGAAAAGACCATTCGTTCCAATCGACTATACGAGGGAAAAATTATTAACTTGAAAGTCGATGATGTATCACTTCCCAACGGGCACACATCAAAGCGTGAACTGATTGAACATCCGGGAGCAGTTGCCATTATTGCCATTACATCGGAAAATAAAATTATTATGGTCGAACAATACCGGAAAGCATTGGAGCGGTCGCTTGTAGAAATACCTGCTGGCAAGCTCGAACCGGGAGAAGCCCCTGAATATACCGCAATGCGAGAGTTGGAAGAAGAAACAGGGTATACAGCAGAGAGGCTGGTTAAAATACAAACTTTCTCGACTTCACCTGGATTTGCAGATGAAGTCGTGCATTTGTTTGCGGCTGAAGGCTTAAGCAAAGCGACAAATGGTGCTGTATTGGATGATGATGAATTTGTAGAATTGATGGAAGTATCGCTCGAGGAAGCGGAGCAAATGGTCAAAGATGAAAGAATCTATGACGCAAAAACCGCATTTGCTGTTTTGTGGGCAAAGCAGCGGTTGTCAATTGAGAATTAAAACTGTTATTACTTTGTAACGATTCTAATTAAAGAGTAGATAGTATTGTTGTAATTGAGAACTCCCTTTTGATATAATAAAGGCAGTTTGAGGGAGGGCGTCGCATGGAAACCAGAATTGATCGGATTAAGAAGCAATTACACGCTGCGAGTTACAAATTGACGCCACAGCGTGAAGCGACAGTCCGAGTTTTGTTAGACCACGAAGAGGACCATTTAAGTGCAGAAGACGTCTATCTTTTAGTGAAAGACATTGCACCGGAAATCGGGTTGGCTACTGTATACCGGACATTAGAGCTTTTAACAGAATTAAAAATTGTCGACAAAATAAATTTTGGTGATGGCGTGTCGCGCTACGATTTGCGTCAAGAAGGCGCAGCACATTTCCACCACCACCTTGTCTGCCTTGAATGTGGAGCAGTGGATGAAATACAGGAAGACCTATTGGAAGATGTGGAGAATATAGTTGAGAAACGCTGGAATTTCCAAATTAAAGACCACCGTCTTACTTTCCATGGCATCTGCTGGCGCTGCAACGACAGCAGCTCCCAAAACCCATCAGAATAACTGATGCCAAAAGGACGGCCCATAACTGGCCGTCCTTTTTTAATGGGAAAATGGACGAATTGCCAACAGATTGACTATACACAAAAAGGAGGTAGACGCATGAATTTTGGCAAAGATGCACTCGATGATTATATTCATTTTCTGCGTGTTGAGAGGCAACTGGCGGATAACACATTATCTTCATATGAACGGGATCTGAAGGCCTATCTGCACTATCTAAAAGAAGTGGAGCAGCTGGATTCCTTAAGTAAAGTTGAACGTGTACATATATTGAATCACTTGCGTTATTTGAAAGAAACGACGAAAACATCACGAACGGTAGCACGCCATATTTCGTCAATCCGTTCTTTCCATCAATTCCTGATTCGCGAAAGAATAGTCGAAAACGATCCTACTGTTCATCTGGAAATGCCCCAAATGGACAAAAAGCTTCCGAACATCCTGTCGATAGAAGAAGTGGATGCCCTCATACAAGCA
>JASLAI010000274.1 GCA_030147225.1 Planococcus sp. (in: firmicutes)
GAATTCGTGACAATTCAACGACATCTAACCCGATTCCTGTAATCATAAATGTTTCTCCTTTCAATCGCAAACCGGTAACAGGTATAATTAAAGATATGAAACAGAGGTGACTAAATGTTTATTCGAACAGAAAGCTTTAAGCAATACTTAAATATGTACCCGGTCGTTTCCACTTTGTTCGCACTTAACCAACTAGTCTATGTATTGACTTGGATTCCTGTACTTGGTGACCTGATTTACTTCTATGGCATCGGTTCCAACTTCTACATTGCGCAAGGAGACTGGTGGCGCTTTTTCACACCGATGTTCCTCCACGGCGGATTGATGCATTTGCTGTTTAATATGTTTTCATTGTTCCTCTTCGGACCTGAGCTGGAACGTTTAACCGGCAAAGTGCGTTTTATCACAATTTACCTCTTGGCCGGATTCTTTGCCTCAGCGGCCACTTACTTTTTGCAGCCGCTTGATTATGCCCATGTGGGAGCCAGCGGTGCGATTTTTGGAGTGTTTGGCGCATTTGGCGCATTGGTGTATTACGGTGGACGCGCCTTGCCGCAACTCAAACAAATTATACTCCCAATTATCGTCATTAGTATAGTCATGACTTTCCTGACACCGAACATCAATGTCACGGCCCATATCACCGGAATGATTACCGGGTTCCTCGTTGGACTCAGTTATTTCCACCCCAAACGGATCGTCAGCTGGCGAGCTAAAAAATAAAAAACAGCCGGAATTTTCCATTCCGGCTGTTTTTGTTTGGGGAAAAATATAGTTTTCAACGTTCATTGTTTCTGGACCCGGAAGGTTCATACCACGCCAGGATTCTACTGGCATCGTCCTTTTCCATATGAGGGGTTGTCGCAGTAGCCCCCATCATGCCAGACTTAATGGTCGAACTGATTGAAGCAATCTCTTTTCGGCGCTGAAAAAAGCTCTGCGTCACTTGAATGACCTGGACGCGCTTCTTCAGCATGAAAAAGCGGTGTTTGCTAAGTCCCCTAAACTGCATCGTCAATTGTTTCTCCCCTAACGCATAGCCTGCTGTCCGGTGCTGCCAGATTCCAGTGATTACGATAAAAGGTAAAATAATCAGTGACAGCATTCCGTATGGATAGAAAAAATAACCTAAAGCCGCGAGCATCGGCAATAGCCAAATCAAGTCCAGGCGATAAAAGAAATGGACGCTGCGCTTCGGTGCTTTGATCAGTTCCGGTGTCCATTCCAGTTCAGGAAATAATTCAGCCAGTATCGGAATCATCCGATTCGTCTTTACTAAAGGAAACAAACGGATTTTTTCATCCTTATCTCCGATCGAGCCTCCTGCACTTTCAACCATTACCGTCGCATAGCCGAAAAGCTCCCGAAGGGGATTTTGGCTTACTTTTATTCCTTGAACACGTTTCAACGGTACAGAAACCTTCTTTTTCTCTAATAACCCTCTGGTGATATAAATATGGTCCTCATCGCGCTGAATGGTGAATTGGTAGTTAGCTACAATCGTCATAATGACCGAAATGATCCACGCAATCAGCAGAACAAAAAAGATAGTCAAGGCAACAATTAATACGCCAAAACGCAGAAACAGCATGACTTCCTCGTAAATGGCGTCGTATGGAATCAACTCAGAAAACTGCGACAGGAAAAGTGCGACCGCTGAAATGACAACCCCGATCCCTCCGGAAGTCGTCGCCAAAATCAACAATTCTTTCATGGACATGCGGTATAGCACTATAGCTTCTTTTTTAACAGGCGCCTTCACTTTTTCAACTGGTCCCATTTCTGTGATAACTTCTTCAGGAAGATGATGCTTGGCTTTTTCCATCTCGCTTTCAATCCGGTCTGCGTCTTCGCGTGATATAGCCGTTAACTCAGCTTCCGCCTGTCCTATTTTGCCCGAGCCAGCTGTTTCCACTTTCACTTTCACCAGACCGAGCGGGCGATGAAAAATACCTTCCGTGTAATTCAAACTTTGAATTCGATCAAATGGAATATATCGCTTTTTCTTCACAAAGAGGCCGTACTCTATGCGCAATTCTCCATCTTCAAACCAATAAACAAAACGCTTCCATTTAATTATTCCGCCAACTAGCAAGAAGACAAGGACAACGCTTCCGATTATGACCGGAATCAAACCCTGCCATCCTTGTGTGAACATCGCGCTGACTCCGCCATCCCTAAAAATATTGACGCCAAAAACGATAACGAACGGCACAATTAATTCCTTCAAGCCTTTGATGAAATTTAAAAATGCCGAAATCGGATGAAGTTTATAACGTTCTTCATACATCATCTTCCGCCACCCTTGCCAAAACGGAAATTCTGGCCCTCAGCTCATCGGCTTCCGCTGTTATTAATGCTGGAATCGTGTGAGTGGTTGCTGCTGTTGAAATTGAAATTTCCGCTAAATCATACTTTCGGAGTATAGGTCCTTGTTCAGTATCCACATGTTGGACGCGCACCATCGGGACCAATGTACGGGTGACAATAAACAAACCGTGCTGCAATTCGATTTCCTGTTCCCTTACCTCGTAACGCCAGCGCTGCCAACGGATTTTAGGGAACAAGTAAATCAGCAGGAAACCGAATAGCAAAATGACCGATCCGTATATAGCATACAGCCATTGAGGCCAGTCAAAAAAATACGTTAAAACTCCCGCTCCGATAGCAAACAGCGCAATGACAGCCGTTTCCAGGCTGCCGTAGACACGCCAGACGGTTAATCCTTTCCGTGAAATTTGATTTTTCGGTTGATTGTCCATTCGCTTCTCTCCAATCGCTTACTTCTCCATTATACGATTTACTCCTCATAACGTTTCATCCAATTGTAACTGATATTTGGATAGCAAAAAAGGACGCAGGCAAAACAGTTTCCTGTTTGCTTGCGTCCTTGAGTTAGTCGATATTAAGATTCGCTGCGGCGAGTTGTACGTCCTGGACGTCCGCCACCGCTTCCGCCTTCACGGCGTCGGCTTGCACCTGAGCTCGCTCCACGGCTTGAAGATGGACGAGATGATGATGAAGAGCGATTGCCTTTGTAGCCGCCGCCTCCGCCACTGCGTCCGCTTGCGCTTCCGCCTTTACCTTTATATCCGCCGCCTCCGCGTGATGGCAAAGGACGTTCCTCGGAAATAGAGACTGGAATATCTTCCGGTTCTTTAGTCATTGTTTTAAGAGCAGCAGCAATCAAGTCGACCGCATCATGCTTTTCAAGCATTTGCGTCGCAAACTCACGGTAATCGCCAAGGTTGTTTTTCTCTGTCATTTCAAACAATTGTTCCATCGCAACGCGTTTTTGGCCCAAAACAGCTTCATTTGCAGTCGGAGGAACTAAAGCTTCCATTTTTTTCTTAGTCGTACGTTCAACAATTCCCAAGTAGCCCATTTCACGTGGTGTTACAAACGTGACTGCGACTCCTTTTTTACCTGCACGGCCAGTACGGCCGATACGGTGAACATAGCTTTCAGGGTCTTGAGGAATATCAAAGTTGTATACGTGCGATACACCTGAGATGTCAAGTCCGCGAGCAGCTACATCTGTTGCAACTAAAATATCAATTTTGCCTGCTTTGAACTGTTTCAAAACTGACATACGTTTTGCTTGGCTCAAATCGCCATGGATTCCTTCAGCAAGATAACCACGGATATTCAAAGCTTTCGCTAATTCATCAACACGGCGTTTTGTACGTCCAAAGACGATTGCAAGCTCCGGCTGTTGAACATTCAAAAGACGTGAAAGAAAATCAAATTTCTCGCGCTCTACAGATTTCACGTAAAACTGCTCGATGTTTTCAACAGTCATTTCTTTTGATTTGATTTTAACGATTTCAGGAGTTTTCATGAACTTCTCTGCAATGCGGCGGATTGCATCCGGCATAGTAGCTGAGAATAACAATGTCTGGCGAGTGTCAGGAACACTTGACATGATTGTTTGAATGTCTTCGATAAAGCCCATGTTCAACATTTCGTCTGCTTCGTCAAGGATCAATGTATTTACATTATCCAATTTAAGAGTACGGCGGTTGATATGGTCTAATAGACGTCCTGGAGTACCAACGATAATTTGTGGGCGGTTTTTAAGTGCACGGATTTGTCGGCTGATTTCTTGGCCGCCGTATACTGAAAGGATGCGCACGTTTTTATCTTGGCCCAGTCTGTAAAGTTCTTCAGAAACCTGGATAGCCAATTCGCGTGTTGGTGCGATGATTAGTCCTTGAACATTACCGTCTTTAGTGTCGATTTTCTCAATCAAA
>JASLAI010000281.1 GCA_030147225.1 Planococcus sp. (in: firmicutes)
TGTTCAAGTGCGCGGCTATTACCCCCGCTTCATGAACCGATACTTTAAGGAAAACAATATTCAAATTGAAATGCTTCCAGGAGATAAAGAAATTTTGCTTCAGCACACAGTCGACTTTTTATCATTCAGCTATTATATGTCAATGGTGGCAAGCGGAAATCCAGATAAAGCAAAAGAGAAAGGAAACTTTTCTCTTGGCATCAAAAATCCATATTTGGAAGCTTCGGACTGGGGTTGGCAGATTGACCCGAAGGGCTTGCGCGTAACGCTAAACAAAATGTATGACCGCTATCAAGTGCCATTGTTTATTGTTGAAAACGGCTTAGGGGCATATGATGTTGTGGAAGAAGATGGCTCGATCAACGATGATTACCGCATTGATTATCTTCAGGCTCATATTGAACAGATGGGAGAAGCCATTAAAGACGGTGTTGAGCTGATGGGCTATACCAGCTGGGGCTGCATCGATTTGATTTCAGCAAGTACCTCCGAAATGTCAAAACGCTACGGATTTATTTACGTGGACCAAGACGATTATGGCAACGGTACGCTGGAAAGAAAAAAGAAAAAGTCATTTGACTGGTACAAAAATGTGATCGCTACTAATGGCGAAGAATTGCATCAGAAAAGTTTAGATGAAGTAAAGTAATGAAAAAAGTGCCTTACTCAATAGAGTAGGGCACTTTAAACTGTATGTGAAAAAGTATTCTGTATAGAACAAGAAGAAAAGAATGCTTTATACTGAATGATAGCAACACGTTCGAATTCAGAATAAGAGGTGGAGAATAATGAAACTGATTGCGATTGATTTAGATGGGACATTGCTGTCTCCCGAAATGGAAATTACAAAAGAAAATCTTGCAGCTATACGAGAAGCACAGAACCAAGGGAATATAGTGATGATCTGCTCCGGTCGCGCTCCGGAAGATATTCAACAAATCCTTAAAAAATACGATTTGTCGATTCCGTTGGCCGGAAGCAACGGCTCCGTTGTGCAAGCTCAAGGCCGTGTTTTGCAGAGTGTGTCTATGAACAGAGAAGATATAATTAAGACGGCAGAAAAGCTGGACGAGGATAGATTCCCTTATCGAATCTACACCAATTATGGGATTTATATACCTGCAGATTGGTCAGAACGAGTAGAACTTGCGATGAAACAGAAGCAGATCAAGGTTGAGGGCCTGTCAGACGAAATTTATCAAAAGATTACAGAGCAGCCGCAAAAATCGAGTCTCATTAATTTCTTCGAGCATTACAGCGAGTTATTCAACAGAGAAGATTTAACCATTCAAAAATTCTTTGTGCTGACTTTAAACGATAGCAGTAAAACAGCATTAGCCAGCTATCTGAAGGGCATCTCCACTATCGGAATTACTTCTTCAAGCCCTTTGAATATCGAAGTGATGGATCAACACGGGAATAAAGGAAGCGCGCTGAAAAAAGTAGCTGAGCACTACAGCATTCCTCTACACGATACTGTGGCTATTGGAGACAACTTTAATGACATTCCCATGCTTGAAGTGGCAGGGCTCTCAGTGGCCATGGGAAATGCAGAGCCTCAAGTAAAAGAGGTTTGTGATGTTGTTACCCAGTCAAACGCTGAAAATGGCGTGGCGTATGCTATAAATAATTATGTATTAACTCCTGTACAATCCAAACAGTAAAGCCGGTCGGGATAAACACTTAAAGCAAAAAAAGATGCCGATTCGGGCATCTTTTCTTGCTTTGGTATATAAGCATCTTTTATAAAAGGCTTCTACTTACGGGGTGATTCATCTTTTTACAACGCGTTCAATATGAATCGTCAAGTAAAGCATTTCTTCGTTGGTCAATTCATGGCCATATTCTTTCTTAATGTATTCCTTGATCCTGTTCGTGCATTTGGCTGCGTCTGGATGCTTTTGTTTGACCATGGTATACAAATCGTCATCTGTACCTTCATAATGTGTACCCTTAAAAATGCGTTGGGCGAAAAATTTCAAATGGGTGATAAAACGCATATAATTTAAGGAATCTTCTTCAAACTCTACTTTGAAATGGTATTTGACGATGGTGATGATTTGGTGGATGAACTTGGTGATATCTAGCGTAGTCGACACGTCTTCATTCATCTCTGCATTAATTAAATGAATCGCGATAAAACCTGCCTCATCTTCGGACAACGACACGTTGAATTTTTCGTTTATGTGTTCTACTGCTTTTACGCCAACTAAAAATTCTTCTTTATAAAGCTGTTTAACTTCCCATAACAAAGCATTTTTTATTTCAATGCCATCCCGAAACCGTTCCATCGCAAAGTTGATGTGATCTGTTAACGAAACATAAATATTTTCGTTTAATTTCTTACCCAATTTATTTTTTGCGTACGTAATGATTTCCTCAACCGCCACCATATGATCAACAGGTACTTCCCGAAGAAGCATTTTAAAATTATCGGACGTTTCTTTGTTTTTCAACGCAAATACTTTTTGGATTTTTTCCTGATCCACTTCTTGGCCCGGCTTTTTTTGGTAAGCCAGTCCAGTTCCCATTATAACCAGTTCCGAACCATCTGACTGCAGCACACTAATCACATTATTATTAATAACCTTGGCAATTTTCATGGCTTCTCCTCAGTTCTTTTGCTTTCAAATATAAAGAACCTAAGCCATACTAAAAGTGGTGAAAATCACAATGATTTTAACCTTTTAGCGACTTAGGTTTTGCCTGCACAACCAGTAACAATCCCAATTGCAATTATTAATTTAGCTCAGTATATCGTTGACTTCCCGTCTTGTCAACGCTTTCAAAATGGCTTTTTGAAACTTAAAAATAAAATCTTTAGAAGCTCGATAGTCAGCAAAAAGAAGTTATTAAACTCCTTCTTCTACGCTTACTTGGTTCATTTCTTCTCTATA
>JASLAI010000284.1 GCA_030147225.1 Planococcus sp. (in: firmicutes)
CATTAATGACGGAGCGCATTGAAGCGCGTAAAAACAGAGATTTTAGAAGGTCTGATGAAATACGCGATTTGTTTAAAGAAAAAAATATCATTCTGGAAGATACAGCACAAGGTACACGCTGGAAGAGAGGGTAACAACTTGAGTGTTTTACGAAAAAATGATGTAGACCAATTGAACGCACTGGCTCTAGCATACATGGGAGACGCCGTTTACGAGCAGTCCATTCGTGAGCATTTGCTGCGTTCAGGACGTGCAAAACCGAATATTCTGCACCGCCAGTCGACTACTTTTGTTTCTGCCAAAGCGCAGGCGGTGGTGTTGAAGCGGTTGACAGAAGAAGGATTTCTGACAGAAGCGGAATTGGCGATTATGCGACGTGGGCGCAATGCCAAGTCCGGATCTGTTCCTAAAAATACCGATGTGCAGACCTATAATTTCAGCACCGCTTTTGAAGCGGTATTGGGCTGGCTATACTTAAAAGAAGAGCAAGCGCGTGTGGACGAAATCATTTCCTATGCGATTGAGATTGTTGAAGAGCTGGGAGGCGTATTGAAATGACGGAAGAAGAATTGGCACCGGAAATAATTGGCGGCAAGAATCCTGTATTGGAAGCATTGCGGGCGGACCGGGATATCAATAAAATTTGGATTGCAGAAGGCGTTCAGAAAAAAGGAATTGCGGAATTGCTGCAGCTTGCAAAGGATAAGGGCGTCATCGTTCAATCTGTCCCGAAGAAAAAAATCGACGGATTGACGGATACTAACCATCAAGGTATTGCAGCGGCAGTAGCCGCTTATAATTACGCAAGCCTAGAGGACTTGTTCGAGGCGGCAGCTGCAAAAAACGAAGATCCATTCTTCCTCATATTAGATGAGTTGGAAGATCCTCATAACTTGGGTTCTATCATGAGAACAGCTGATGCTATTGGTGTTCATGGCTTGATTATTCCAAAGCGCCGGGCTGTCGGGTTGACAGGTGTGGTGGCAAAGGCTTCGACAGGCGCAATTGAACACGTACCTGTTGTACGCATCAATAATTTGTCCCAGACGGTGGATGAATTGAAAAAGCGTGGTGTGTGGATTGCCGGCACGGACGCTAAAGAGTCGGTGGATTACCGGAGAATGGATGCTTCCTTGCCGTTGGCTGTCATTATTGGCAGCGAAGGCAAAGGAATGAGCCGAATCTTGCGTGACAAATGCGATTTCCTTTATCAATTGCCAATGGTCGGCCATGTGACTTCGCTGAATGCTTCAGTGGCAGCAAGCTTATTGATGTATGAAGTTTATAGAAAGCGCAATCCTTTGGGTTGATGCCATGAATATTCTGCTAGTTGATGGATACAATATCATTGGTGACTGGGTGGAGCTGCAGGAACTGAAAAAAGATAAGCTGGCGAATGCCAGAGATCGCCTGATAGAGCGGATGGCTGAATACCGGAGCTATAAAGGATGGCGTGTCATTATTATTTTTGACGCCCATCTCGTTCCGGGAATTGAAGCCAAGAATCTGCAACATGATGTTGAAGTCATTTTCACAAAAGAAAGCGAAACGGCAGATGAACGGATTGAAAAACTGGCGACGAGTTTAAATAACCGCCGTGACCAAATTTACGTGGCCACTTCGGATTTTACAGAGCAATGGGTTATTTTCGGCAAAGGTGCATTACGAATTTCAGCGCGTGAATTAGAAATTGAAATGATTGAAATACAGGAGAACATCACTAAAAAAGTAAAAGAAATCCAGGAGCAGCGCGGGATTTCAAAAATACCATTGTCCGGAGAAGTAGCGGAAATTTTCGAAAAATGGCGAAGAGGCTTGAAATGAACGGTTGACGCTCATTTTTTTCTTCCTGTATACTGAAGATATCGAGGCTCACGCAATCGGAGGGATCACCCGTGGAAAATCATGAGCAAGTTCAGCCCCAACGATTCACCGACATGACAGATGAGGAACTTGTCAGTTTAGTCCACAGCGGAAACACGGAAGCACTGGATTTTTTGATTACAAAGTTTCGGCCTTTTGTTCGAATGAAAGCGCGCTCGTATTTTTTGATCGGCGCTGATAAAGAAGATATTATTCAAGAAGGCATGATCGGTCTTTATAAAGCGATTCGTGATTTTCGAAGTGATAAATTATCTTCATTCCGTGCGTTTGCAGAACTATGCATTATTCGGCAGATTATTACTGCCATTAAAACGGCCACCCGCCAAAAGCATATTCCGTTGAACTCGTATGTATCTTTAGACAAACCGATTTATGATGAAGAGTCTGACCGAACATTGATGGATGTGCTCACCGGAAACGGAGTAGATGATCCGGAAGACTTGATCATCCATAATGAGGAATTTCAGTATATGGAAGAAAAGATGGGTGAAGTGCTGAGTGAGCTTGAGCGTGAAGTGCTGGCTCTCTATTTAGACGGCCAATCCTATCAGGAAATTTCAGAGAAGCTCGAACGGCATGTAAAATCAATTGACAACGCATTGCAGAGGGTCAAGCGGAAGCTTGAACGGCACTTGCAGATCAATGAGATGCCGAGCTCCTGACGAGCGGTTGACAGCTCAGTTTTAAGGTGATAACCTTGAAAAAGCTGTAAACTTGAATAAGGTGATGACATGGCTAAAAAAATTGTTATAAGTTGCTCGGAATGTGCATCCCGTAATTATGCGGTTCCTGCGAAAGCGGAATCGAGCACACGTTTGGAACTCAAAAAATTCTGTGCTCATTGCAATGGGCATACCGTGCATAAACAAACGATATGAATTTTAACTGAATGCCGGACGATATAAAGTGATTTTGAAATTCGGAGGTTTTTTAAACAATGGGTAACATTGGCGATTTCTTTAAAAATGTCGTTTCGGAAATGCGGAAAGTTAGCTGGCCGAAACGAAAAGAACTAACTCGTTATACAATCGTTGTTCTTTCTACTTGTATTTTCATGGCTCTCTTCTTCGCGGTAATTGACGCAGGCATCTCAGAAGTATTCCGCTGGTTCTTAGCACTATAAGTCATTCGACAAGAATAATGCATAAAAAATAGCCCGTCATTCTATGAGAACGGGTTTTTTCATTTGGTAAAAAAGGAGGGATGGACGTTTAGTCCGCACGATTATGGAGAAAAATTGGTATGTAGTCCATACGTATTCCGGTTACGAAAATAAAGTCAAAGCGAACCTGGAAAAGCGTGTAGAAACGATGGGTATGGAAGATCTTATCTTCCGCGTCATCATTCCTGAAGAACAGGAAACAGATTTTAAAGACGGCAAGAAACGTACTGTCATGCGCAAAACCTTCCCGGGATATGTCCTGGTCGAATTGATCATGACAGATGAATCCTGGTATGTAGTCAGAAATACACCAGGGGTTACAGGATTTATCGGTTCGTCAGGCGGGGGAGCAAAACCGACGCCACTACTTGATGAAGAAGTAGATTTCATCCTGAAACAAATGGGAATGACTGAACGCAAAGTGGATATTGACTTTGCAGTTGCTGATACAGTTGAAGTGATGGAAGGGCCATTCGCCAACTTCCAAGGGAAAGTGGAAGAAATCGACGATACAAAAGGCAAAGTTAAAGTATCGATTGATATCTTCGGACGCGAAACCAAAATGGAACTGGATTTCGAGCAAGTTCAAAAAGTATAAAAGACACTTGCTATTCTCAGTTATTAATGGTATTATTTCATAGGTCAGACTGTCATAGGACAATCTGTACAATTTAGCTAATTCTATCAACATCGTTGACAGACAGATATTGAGTGGGAGGGGAAACCCTATTACCACATCACGGACTTAAGGAGGTGTGTTTCGTGGCTAAAAAAGTTGTTAAAGTTGTAAAATTGCAGATTCCTGCAGCAAAAGCTAATCCAGCGCCACCAGTTGGTCCAGCATTGGGTCAAGCAGGTGTTAACATCATGGGCTTCTGTAAAGAGTTCAACGCGCGTACGGCAGATCAAGCAGGACTGATCATTCCAGTTGAGATTTCAGTATTTGAAGATCGTTCATTTACATTCATTACGAAAACTCCACCCGCAGCTGTTCTACTAAAAGTAGCAGCCGGTATTGAATCAGGTTCAGGCGAACCGAACCGCAATAAAGTAGCGACTGTGAAACGCGATAAAGTTCGCGAAATCGCAGAAACTAAAATGCCAGATCTAAATGCTGCTTCAGTAGAAGCTGCAATGTTGATGGTTGAAGGTACTGCTCGCAGTATGGGCATTACAATCGAAGACTAATTCTAGCAGTTGTTTTTGGATGGGTTGCGCAGTTCATCATGAGCCGCGCAGCCTTTAATCGTGGGAGGTTCATTCCGTTATACCACAACAAGGAGGACGTTTAAAATGGCTAAAACAGGCAAAAAGCTGCAAGAAGCAGCGAAATTGATCGACCGTTCGAAACTATATGAAGCTAAAGAAGCAATCGAACTTGCGAAAAAAGCAAGCACAGTGAACTTTGACGCTACAATTGAAGTGGCTTTCCGTCTAGGAATCGACACGCGTAAGAACGACCAGCAAATCCGTGGGGCAGTAGTACTTCCAAACGGAACTGGTAAAACTCAAAGCGTATTGGTTTTCGCTAAAGGCGAAAAGTTAAAAGAAGCTGAAGCAGCTGGCGCAGATTTCGTAGGCGATGCTGAATATATCCAAAAAATCCAACAAGGATGGTTTGACTTCGACGTGATCGTTGCAACACCTGACATGATGGGTGAAGTTGGTAAACTTGGACGTGTTTTAGGACCGAAAGGCTTAATGCCAAACCCTAAAACAGGCACAGTTACATTTGATGTAACGAAAGCTGTTCAAGAAATCAAAGCTGGTAAAGTGGAATACCGTGCAGACAAAACAGGTATCATCCATGCGCCAATCGGGAAAGTTTCTTTTGATGACAGCAAACTTGCTGAAAACTTGGAAGCGATCTATGACGTAGTACAAAAAGCGAAGCCATCTTCTGCTAAAGGTACTTACATCAAATCATTGAACGTTACTACTACAATGGGACCTGCTGTTAAAGTAGATCCAACTAAAGTGGTTGCTAAATAAGATATTGACATCGTATTTCCGCTCTGCTATACTAGCGGAGTTGTGAAATACCCATTTGTACCGCAGACAGCAGGGGCGCCAGTCGCTTAATATATCCCTGCCGAGGACATGATGAATTCAGATAACATCTTTTTGATGCTGATTTTATGCCTCTGTGTCTGTAATGGACCAGAGGCTTTTCTTATGGACGGTATAAATGAAAAATCTATAGGAGGTGCCAAAATGAGCAAAGCAGTTGAAACGAAAAAAGTTGTCGTGCAAACAATCGCTGACAAGTTCAGCACTGCAGCTTCAGTTGTAGTTGTTGATTACCGTGGATTGAACGTTGCACAATTAACAGAACTTCGTAAACAGCTTCGTGAAGCAGGCGTTGAGTTTAAAGTTTACAAAAACTCAATGACTCGCCGTGCGACAGAAATGCACGGACTTGAAGCGATCAACGAACACTTTACAGGACCAAACGCCATTGCATTTTCTAATGAAGATGTAGTAGCGCCAGCGAGAATCATCAATAATTTCGCTAAAACAAACGACGCGCTTGAAATTAAAGCGGGTGTCATCGAAGGTGCAGTCGC
Organism: Planococcus sp. (in: firmicutes); assembly: GCA_030147225.1. Taxonomy (GTDB): domain Bacteria; phylum Bacillota; class Bacilli; order Bacillales_A; family Planococcaceae; genus Planococcus. The sequence goes on from JASLAI010000284.1 coordinate 5,614, forward strand.
ATCTGCTGAAGATGTGAAAGCATTGGCAGAACTTCCATCACGCGAAGGTTTGCTATCTATGCTACTCAGCGTACTACAAGCTCCAGTCCGCAACTTTGCAGCTACAACAAAAGCAGTTGCAGATCAAAAAGAAGAACAAGGCGCTTAATAAGTTAGCCGGCTAAGCACGACAAAAAATATTACCTATCAATAGGAGGAAACTATAATGACACAAGAACAAATCTTAGACGCAATCAAAGAAATGACAGTTCTTCAATTAAACGACCTAGTAAAAGCAATCGAAGAAGAGTTCGGCGTAACTGCTGCTGCTCCAGTTGCTGCTGCTGCTGGCGGTGCTGCTGCTGAAGAAGAGCAAACTGAATTCGACGTAGTTCTTACTTCTGCTGGCGATTCAAAAATCAAAGTAATCAAAGCAGTACGCGAAGTAACTGGTCTTGGTCTTAAAGAAGCAAAAGCTCTTGTAGACGAAGCTCCTAAAGCAATCAAAGAAGGCGCTACTAAAGAAGAAGCTGAAGAAATCAAAGGCAAACTTGAAGAAGTTGGCGCATCAGTAGAAGTTAAGTAATTTCATGAATCTATAAAAAATGAAAGGAAAGCTCGTCAGTGTATACCGACGGGCTTTTCTTCTTTTTAAATTCATTTGCATGGCGGACAATTGTCCGCACCCAGTTAAATGTAAGGAGGACTTTATATGTCTCAACATTATTATTCTAAAAATCCTCAAATAAAAAGCAACCCTCGAGAATGGACAGACGTGTTGCGTGGCGAAAAATTTCGTTTTCATACCGACACAGGTGTTTTTAGCAAAAGTGAAGTCGATTTTGGATCGCGTCTATTGATCGAGACATTCGAAGAAGCTAAGATAGATGGACCGATACTGGATGTGGGCTGTGGTTACGGACCCATCGGAATGGCGGTCGCTAAAGCATTTCCTCATAAACAAGTGCATATGGTAGACGTCAATACCCGAGCCATTGAACTGGCAAAAACAAATGTCGAAAAGAATGATGTCCCCAATGTCCAGATCTATGAAAGCGATGGACTTAGTGCTGTAGAGGCAGCAGAGTTTTCTGCAATTTTAACAAACCCGCCGATTAGAGCGGGAAAAGAGACGATTTTCCGTTTTTATGAAGAAGCTGCTGAGAAGTTAGCGGATGGTGGATCGTTGTGGGTGGTCATTCAGAAAAAGCAGGGTGCCTCTTCTACAAAAGTGAAGCTGGAAGAGCTTTTCGGAGAAGTTGGAGTGGCCGATAAGAAGAAAGGTTACTTTATTTTTGAGGCCAGAAAAGTTTGACTTGACAAAACGGCTGTGTTATTATAATGAAATGCAAAATTTATTATTTTGAGGTCGTTTGCCCTTTTTCGGGCTTGGCATGACGACAGATTTAATCACGTGTAAACCGAAAATGAGCTGATTTTAGTCTCGTTTTCTTTTTGTCTTTTCGATATCATACACTATTCTGTAGAAATCGCAAAGACCTATAATCGTTTTATTGAGGGGTGAATAAGTTGGTAGGTCAACTAGTTCAGTACGGTCAACATCGTCAACGCAGAAGTTTTTCGAGAATCAGTGAAGTGCTGGATCTTCCGAACTTGATTGAAATTCAATCATCATCTTACGAATGGTTCCTTGAAGAAGGGCTTCGCGAAATGTTCCGGGATATCTCGCCGATTGAAGATTTCACAGGAAATCTATCACTCGAGTTTGTTGATTACAGTCTCGCAGAACCGAAGTATCCAGTCGATGAATCGAAAGAGCGTGACGTTACTTATGCAGCACCTTTGCGTGTTAAAGTACGTCTGCACAACAAAGAAACTGATGAAGTGAAAGAACAGGATGTCTTCATGGGAGATTTCCCATTAATGACCGAGACTGGTACTTTCGTCATCAACGGCGCAGAACGCGTCATCGTTTCCCAATTGGTTCGTTCGCCAAGTGTTTATTTCCATGACAAGACAGATAAAAACGGTAAAAAAGGCTTTGGAGCAACTGTTATTCCTAACCGCGGTGCGTGGTTAGAGTATGAAACAGATGCAAAAGATGTCGTGTATGTCAGAATTGACCGCACACGTAAATTGCCGGTGACGGTTCTTTTGAGAGCGCTTGGTTTCGGATCCGACCAGGAAATCATCGATTTACTTGGAGACAACGAATTCCTTCAAAATACGCTTGAAAAAGATAACACTGAAAGCACAGAAAAAGCGCTTCTTGAAATCTATGAACGCTTACGCCCTGGTGAGCCGCCAACTGTCGAAAGCGCGAAGAGCTTATTGTATTCACGCTTCTTCGATCCAAAACGCTATGACTTAGCAAATGTCGGCCGTTACAAAATGAATAAAAAACTTCATATTAAAAATCGTCTATTCAATCAGACCATTGCTGAAACTTTGGTTGATCCTGAAACAGGCGAAATTTTAGTTGAAGCTGGTACTCTGATCGATCGTCGTGTACTCGATCGTTTGATTCCAAACTTGGAAAATGGCGTTGGTTTCCACACGGTTTCTCAAGTAGGCGGTGTCCTGGAAGGTGAAGTTACCTTACAGTCGATCAAAATCTACGCGCCAAATACCGAAGACCAAAAAGAAGTCACTGTAATCAGCAACGCTTATATAGAAGATAAAATTAAGCATGTAACACCGGCAGATATCATTTCTTCCATCAGTTACTTCTTTAACCTACTTCACGGTGTTGGAAACACGGATGATATCGATCATCTTGGTAACCGTCGTCTGCGTTCAGTAGGTGAATTGCTGCAAAACCAATTCCGTATCGGATTATCCCGTATGGAGCGTGTAGTTCGTGAGCGTATGTCTATAAACGACACACAAGCAATCGTTCCTCAGCAATTGATCAATATCCGTCCAGTTATTGCATCGATTAAAGAGTTCTTCGGCAGCTCTCAGCTTTCTCAGTTTATGGATCAAACCAATCCATTGGCTGAATTGACGCACAAACGCCGTCTATCGGCTCTTGGGCCCGGTGGTTTAACGCGTGAACGCGCAGGTTTTGAAGTACGTGACGTTCACTATTCACACTATGGCCGTATGTGCCCGATCGAAACGCCTGAGGGTCCAAACATTGGATTGATCAATACATTATCAACATTTGCGAAAGTGAATAAGTTTGGTTTCATCGAAACTCCTTATCGCCGTGTAGATGGTGAATCCGGTATTGTCACAGAACACATTGATTACTTGACTGCTGACGAAGAAGATAACTATGTAGTGGCTCAAGCCAATTCGAAGTTGAATGAAGATGGCTCGTTCGTTGAAGAAGGCATTGTTGCACGTTTCCGCGGTGAGAACACCGTTTACAAACGCGGCAATATCGACTACATGGACGTTTCGCCGAAGCAAGTCGTTTCCGTTGCGACAGCCTGTATCCCGTTCCTTGAAAACGATGACTCCAACCGAGCGTTAATGGGAGCAAACATGCAGCGTCAAGCGGTTCCATTGTTAAATCCAGAAGCTCCTTTTGTAGGAACTGGAATGGAGCACTTGGCAGCGCGTGATTCCGGTGCAGCTGTTGTTTCAAAAAGTGATGGTATTGTGGAATATGTGGAAGCTAAAGAAATTTCAGTCCGTCGCATTGAAGTAGTGGATGGCAATGAAGTCAGAGGCGACCTAGACACATACAGATTGCAGAAATTCGTTCGTTCCAACCAAGGAACAAGTTATAACCAACGCCCAATCGTTAAAGTTGGAGACCGTGTTTCCAAACGCGATATTCTTGCTGACGGACCTTCGATGGAACGTGGAGAGATGGCATTAGGAAGAAACGTACTAGTTGCCTTCATGACATGGGATGGTTTTAACTACGAAGATGCGATCATCATGAGTGAACGCTTGGTAAAAGACGATGTTTACACATCTGTCCATATTGAAGAGTACGAATCCGATTCACGTGATACAAAACTGGGGCCGGAAGAAATTACGCGCGACATTCCGAACGTTGGGGAAGACGCATTGCGTAACTTGGATGACCGTGGAATTATCCGTGTCGGAGCTGAAGTGAAAGATGGAGATATTCTAGTTGGTAAAGTAACACCTAAAGGGGTTACTGAATTGACTGCTGAAGAACGTCTTCTTCATGCCATTTTCGGCGAAAAAGCACGTGAAGTTCGCGATACTTCATTGCGGGTGCCTCACGGTGCAGGCGGTATTGTACTGGATGTTAAAATCTTCAACCGTGAAGACGGCGACGAGCTGCCACCGGGTGTTAACCAGCTGGTTCGTGCATATATCGTTCAAAAACGTAAAATTTCTGTCGGCGATAAAATGGCTGGACGCCACGGAAACAAAGGTGTTATTTCAAGAATTCTGCCTGAAGAAGATATGCCATTCATGCCAGACGGCACGCCGGTTGACATCATGTTGAACCCGCTTGGTGTACCATCTCGTATGAATATCGGTCAGGTACTTGAGTTGCACCTAGGAATGGCTTCTCGTTCACTTGGAATTCATATGGCTTCATCAGTATTCGATGGAGCAAATGAAGAAGATGTACTGGAGACAATGGAAGAGTCAGGTATGCCGCGCGATGGTAAGACGATTCTTTACGATGGCCGTTCTGGTGAAGCATTCGATAACCGTGTGTCTGTAGGAATCATGTACATGATCAAACTTGCTCACATGGTCGATGATAAATTGCATGCTCGTTCAACAGGACCTTACTCATTGGTTACACAACAGCCATTGGGTGGTAAAGCTCAATTTGGCGGACAGCGTTTCGGTGAAATGGAAGTATGGGCCCTTGAAGCATATGGTGCCGCGCATACATTGCAGGAAATCTTAACGGTGAAGTCGGATGACGTTGTAGGCCGTGTGAAAACTTATGAAGCAATTGTCAAAGGTGAAAGTGTACCGGAACCAAGCGTACCGGAATCATTTAAAGTTCTGATCAAAGAGCTTCAAAGTTTAGGTATGGATGTTAAGATGTTGACGATTGATGATGAAGAAATTGAGTTGCGCGATTTGGATGAAGAAGAAGATCTTCAGCCTGCGGATTCATTGAATATCCTACCGATTGCAGATACAGAAGCACCGGTTGGAACAATTGATTAATAACTATTGGGTTCGAACGGCTTTAACCGGCCGTTCTCCATTTATTCACTTAGCCATTACCGAGGAAGAGCCGTACAGAAACTCGAGACAAAAGGGAGGTAGGCTCCTTGATAGATGTTAATAATTTTGAGTATATGAAAATCGGATTAGCGTCACCCGATAAAATTCGCTCATGGTCTTATGGAGAAGTCAAAAAGCCAGAAACAATCAATTACCGTACATTAAAACCTGAAAAAGATGGTTTGTTCTGTGAACGTATTTTCGGTCCTACAAAAGATTGGGAATGCCATTGCGGTAAATACAAACGTGTCCGTTATAAAGGTGTTGTCTGCGATCGCTGCGGCGTTGAAGTTACACGTTCAAAAGTTCGCCGTGAACGCATGGGGCACATTGAATTAGCAGCTCCTGTTTCACACATCTGGTATTTCAAAGGAATTCCAAGCCGTATGGGACTTATCTTAGATATGTCTCCGCGTTCACTGGAAGAAGTCATTTACTTTGCTTCTTATGTAGTAATTGACCCTGCGGATACACCGCTTGAAAAGAAACAGCTTCTTTCTGAAAAAGAATACCGTGCTTACCGTGATAAGTTTGGCAAGAAATTCCAAGCTGCTATGGGAGCAGAAGCAATCAAACGTCTATTACAGGAAATTGACCTTGAGCGCGAAACGGATTCATTAAAAGAAGAGTTGAAAACTGCCCAAGGCCAGCGTCGCACTCGTGCGATCAAACGCCTAGAAGTAGTTGAGTCGTTCCGGAATTCAGGAAATAATCCTGATTGGATGATTCTTGATGTGCTTCCGGTTATTCCACCTGAACTTCGCCCGATGGTTCAATTAGATGGCGGTCGCTTTGCGACTTCTGATTTAAATGACCTTTATCGCCGCGTAATCAACCGGAACAACCGCTTGAAACGTCTTTTGGACCTTGGAGCACCAAGCATTATCGTACAGAACGAAAAACGTATGCTTCAGGAAGCTGTTGATGCGTTGATCGATAATGGCCGCCGCGGCCGTCCGGTCACAGGCCCTGGTAACCGTCCGCTGAAATCTCTTTCCCATATGCTGAAAGGGAAACAAGGACGTTTCCGTCAGAACCTTCTTGGTAAACGAGTGGATTACTCAGGCCGTTCAGTTATCGTAGTTGGACCTAACCTGAAAATGTATCAATGTGGTTTGCCTAAAGGAATGGCTATCGAATTGTTCAAGCCTTTCGTAATGAAAGAACTGGTTGAACGCGGATTGGCACATAATATCAAGAGTGCAAAACGCAAAATTGAACGTCTTCATTCTGAAGTTTGGGATGTACTAGAAGATGTCATCAAGGAGCATCCGGTTCTATTGAACCGCGCACCGACACTTCACAGACTGGGTATCCAGGCATTTGAACCGACACTAGTTGAAGGTAAAGCAATCCGTCTGCATCCGCTTGTATGTACTGCATACAATGCCGATTTTGATGGTGACCAAATGGCTGTTCACGTACCTTTATCATCCGAAGCACAAGCAGAAGCAAGATTGTTGATGCTTGCAGCTCAGAACATTTTGAATCCGAAAGACGGAAAACCTGTTGTAACACCATCTCAGGATATGGTTCTAGGAAACTATTACTTAACACTTGAGCGTAAAGGTGCTACAGGAGAAGGCGCTACTTTCTCAGGACCTGAAGAAGTAATGATCGCTTATCAAACAGGCCATGTACATTTGCATACACGTATTGCAATTCAGGCTGGAGCCGTCAACAACCCGACATTCACAGAAAGCCAAAACAAAATGCTTTTATTGACAACAGTCGGTAAAATTATTTTCAATGAAATTCTGCCGAAGTCATTCCCGTATATAAATGAACCAACTGACTACAATCTGCAGGTGGAAACACCAGCGAAATATTTTGTCCCAACAACGACAGATATTCGCAAGCATATTGAAGAAGCAGAACTTGTGACTCCATTCAAGAAGAAAATTCTAGGGGAAATCATCGCTGAAGTGTTCAAACGTTTCCACATTACGGAAACTTCTAAAATGCTTGACCGTATGAAGAGCCTTGGATTCAAGTATTCGACACAAGCCGGCATCACTGTTGGTGTGGCGGATATCGTAGTTCTTCCGGACAAAGGAGAAATCCTGGTTGATGCGCAAGAAAATGTGGATAAAGTAATGAAACAATTCCGTCGCGGATTGATTACTGAAGAAGAACGATATGCACGCGTCATTTCGTATTGGAGCAATGCAAAAGATATTATTCAGGGCAAACTGATGGCATCTCTTGATAACTTGAATCCAATCTTTATGATGAGTGATTCCGGAGCGCGTGGTAATGCTTCCAACTTTACACAGCTTGCTGGTATGCGTGGATTGATGGCCAACCCGGCTGGACGCATTATTGAACTTCCGATTAAATCTTCCTTCCGTGAAGGATTGACAGTACTTGAATACTTCATCTCTACTCACGGTGCTCGTAAAGGTCTTGCCGATACAGCACTTAAAACAGCCGATTCAGGTTACTTAACTCGTCGTTTGGTAGACGTTGCACAAGATGCAATTGTCCGTGAAAATGACTGTGGAACTGACAGAGGCTTGTTGGTAGGAGCGTTGATGGAAGGCACAGAAGTGATTGAAGAGCTTCATGAGCGTATCGTTGGTCGCCATGCTAAGAAAACAATTCGCCATCCAGAAACAAAAGAAGTGCTTGTAGCGAAAGATGAATTGATCACACAAGATTTGACTCGTCTTATCCTTGAAGCGGGCATTAAAGAAGTGACGATTCGCTCTGCGTTTACATGTAATACAAAACACGGCATCTGTAAAAAATGCTACGGAACTAACTTGGCAACTGGAGACGAAGTTGAAGTGGGCGAGGCAGTAGGTATCATTGCAGCTCAATCAATCGGTGAACCAGGAACTCAGCTTACAATGCGTACATTCCATACAGGCGGTGTTGCAGGAGACGATATTACACAAGGTCTTCCGCGTATCCAAGAAATATTCGAATCGCGTAATCCGAAAGGCCAAGCAGTTATTTCTGAAATTACAGGTACCGTAACTGAAATTGATGAAATCCGCGAAGGCCAGAAAGAAGTAACGATTCAAGGAGACGTTGAAACTCGTAAATACTTAGCTCCTTACAATGCACGCATCAAGGTTCAAGTTGATGACGCCATCGTTCGAGGTGAAGTGTTGACGGATGGTTCAATTGATCCGAAGCAATTGCTTCAAGTAAAAGACGTTCAAGCTGTTCAAGTGTATCTATTGAAGGAAGTTCAAAAAGTATACCGTATGCAAGGGGTAGAGATCGGCGATAAGCACGTAGAAGTTATGGTTCGTCAAATGTTCCGTAAAGTTCGCGTCATTGAAGCCGGCGATACTGAATTGCTGCCAGGTTCACTCTTGGATATCCATCAATTCACTGAAGCCAACGTCAAAGCGGTTCTAGAAGGCAATTTGCCAGCGACAAGCCGCCCTGTTATCTTGGGTATTACAAAAGCATCCCTTGAAACAGAATCATTCCTATCAGCCGCATCATTCCAGGAAACGACTCGTGTCTTAACAGATGCAGCGATCAAAGGAAAACGTGATGAGCTTCTAGGATTGAAAGAGAATGTTATCATCGGTAAACTTGTTCCAGCCGGAACAGGAATGCAGCGTTACCGTCAAATTAAAATTGCTCAAAGCGAAAAAGCGGCGAAGCAGGAAATTGTCGGTACAGAATCATAAAATAAAATCTTGAATTCCGGGAAGCTTCTTAAATAACCTTCCCGGGATTTTCAAGAATTCAGTTGACAGCATTGTCATACAATGATAATATGTTGAGGGTTGATGGTTAACGGTCTGACACTTTGGAGGATATGTAAATGTCTAATGAAAAAGTAAAACAGGCAAGTGAAATAATCATCGGTACAAAGCAGACAGTAAAAGCATTAAAAAGCGGCATTGTCCAAGAGATAATAGTGGCAAAAGACGCGGACGATCGAATGACCGAACAAATTATCCAACTAGCCTTAGAAAAAGGTATTCGGATCGAATATGCAGATTCACGATTGAAGCTTGGCAAAGCATATGGCATTAATGTCGGTGCAGCTGCTGTGGCTATTACTGGATAACAGTTTTTGTGTAAAACACAAAGACTTTGTTTTTTACCCAAAAATGAACCACCTGGATATGTGGTATTAGAACACCTTTTGAGAGGAGGAAAAAATCGATGCCTACAATTAACCAATTAGTTACTAAGCCTCGTAAACCGAAGACTACAAAATCAGGTTCACCAGCGCTAAACAAAGGGTATAACAGCTTTAAAAAGTCTCAGACTAACGTAACATCACCACAAAAACGTGGAGTATGTACTCGTGTTGGTACGATGACACCGAAAAAACCAAACTCCGCATTGCGTAAATATGCGCGTGTACGTTTGACAAACCAAATTGAGGTTAATGCTTACATCCCTGGAGAAGGTCACAACCTTCAAGAGCACAGTGTAGTTCTTCTTCGCGGCGGACGCGTAAAAGATTTACCGGGTGTACGTTACCATATCGTACGTGGAGCACTTGATACAGCTGGAGTAAACGGCCGTATGCAAAGCCGTTCTAAATACGGAACTAAACGTCCTAAAGTAAAAAAATAATAACTTAAATTAACGAAGAGATTTCGTTGAAAGGAGGAACATACATGCCTCGTAAAGGTCCTGTAGCTAAACGTGACGTGTTGCCAGATCCAATTTATAATTCGAAATTGGTGACACGCTTAATTAATAAAATGATGGTTGACGGAAAAAGAGGTACTTCACAAAAGATCCTATACGGAGCGTTTGAGCTAGTTCAAGAACGCAGCGGTAAAGATCCAATTGAAGTATACGAACAAGCATTGACTAACGTTATGCCAGTTCTTGAAGTACGCGCTCGCCGTGTTGGTGGAGCTAACTATCAAGTACCGGTTGAAGTTCGTCCTGAACGCCGTACAACTTTAGGTCTTCGCTACCTTGTAAACTATTCACGTCTTCGTGGAGAAAAAACAATGGAAGAGCGTTTGGCTAATGAAATTTTAGATGCTGCTAACAACACTGGTGCAGCTGTTAAAAAACGTGAAGATATTCATAAAATGGCGGAAGCAAACAAAGCGTTTGCTCACTATCGCTGGTAATTTCTTTCGAGATGTTTACATCTTAATCCGAAACGGAAGGAGAAAAACAACATGGCTAGAGAGTTCTCCTTAGACAAAACACGTAATATCGGGATCATGGCACACATTGATGCCGGTAAAACGACTACTACGGAGCGTATTTTATACTACACTGGTAGAATCCACAAAATTGGTGAAACGCATGAAGGTGCTTCTCAAATGGACTGGATGGAGCAAGAGCAAGAACGTGGAATTACCATTACTTCTGCTGCTACAACTGCTTCATGGAAAAACCACCGTGTTAACATCATCGATACTCCAGGACATGTAGACTTCACTGTTGAAGTTGAACGTTCATTGCGCGTACTTGATGGTGCGGTTACAGTTCTTGATGCTCAATCAGGTGTTGAACCTCAAACTGAAACTGTATGGCGTCAAGCTACAACATACGGAGTTCCGCGTATTGTATTCATCAACAAAATGGATAAAATCGGTGCTGATTTCCTTTACTCTGTTGGTACATTACACGAGCGCCTACAAGCTAATGCTCACCCGATTCAATTGCCAATTGGCGCAGAAGATGACTTTTCAGCAATTATCGATCTAGTTGAAATGAACGCACGCTTCTACGCAAACGATTTGGGAACTGAAATTACAGAAGGTGAAATTCCTGAAGAGTACAAAGAACTTGCTGAAGAATGGCACACTAAATTAGTGGAAGCTGTTGCTGAGCTTGATGAAGACTTGATGGAAAAATATCTTAGCGGCGAAGAAATCACTAAAGAAGAACTTAAAGCTGGTATCCGTAAAGGAACACTAGATGTTGAGTTTTACCCAGTGGTTTGCGGAACTGCATTCAAAAACAAAGGTGTTCAGTTAATGCTTGATGCAGTAATTGATTACCTGCCATCTCCATTGGATGTACCACCAATGACTGGTGTTCTTCCAGATACAGACGAAGAGGTATTGCGTAGACCTAGCGAAGACGAACCATTCTCTGCGTTGGCGTTTAAAGTAATGACAGATCCATACGTAGGAAAGTTAACTTTCTTCCGTGTGTATTCAGGAACTCTTAAATCTGGTTCATATGTTCAGAACTCTTCTAAAGGTAAGCGTGAGCGCGTAGGACGTATCCTTCAAATGCACGCAAACTCCCGTGAAGAAATCGCTGAAGTATATTGTGGAGATATTGCTGCTGCTATCGGCCTTAAAGATACATCAACTGGTGATACTTTAAGTGACGAGAAACAACAAGTAATTCTTGAGCGTATGGTATTCCCAGAACCTGTTATCTCACTTTCTGTGGAGCCTAAATCAAAAGCGGATCAAGATAAAATGGGTCAAGCCCTTGCGAAATTGCAAGAAGAAGATCCAACTTTCCGTGCGCATACTGATCAGGAAACTGGCCAAACAATCATCGCAGGAATGGGTGAACTTCACCTTGATATCCTAGTTGATCGTATGCGTCGTGAGTTCAACGTAGAAGCTAATGTGGGTGCACCTCAGGTATCTTACCGTGAGACATTCCGTGAGTCTGCTAAAGTTGAAGGTAAGTTCGTACGCCAATCTGGTGGACGCGGACAATTCGGACACGTTTGGATTGAATTCTCTCCAAACGAAGAAGGAGCAGGTTTTGAATTTGAAAATGGTATCGTTGGTGGTGTTGTTCCACGTGAATACATCCCAGCAGTTGAAGCGGGTCTTCGCGACTCTCTAGACAACGGTGTTATTGCCGGATATCCATTGATCGATATCAAAGCTCGCTTGTTCGACGGCTCTTACCATGATGTTGACTCGAATGAGATGGCATTTAAAGTTGCTGCTTCTATGGCACTTAAAAATGCAATTTCAAAAGTTCGCCCGGTTCTTCTTGAGCCAATTATGCGCGTTGAGGTTGTTATCCCTGAGGAATACCTTGGAGATATCATGGGTGACATTACGTCACGCCGAGGCCGTGTAGAAGGTATGGACGCTCGCGGAAACGCACAAGT
>JASLAI010000306.1 GCA_030147225.1 Planococcus sp. (in: firmicutes)
TACGCCCAGGATCTGTGTATCAAGACGCAGCCATAGTGACAAGATCACTAGGACAGTCAATAAAATACCAAGAAGCGAAGTGTAAATATTGTCGCGGGAAGCCCGGTTCAAGATGCGTCGTCTTCTAAGCAGAAAATCAAATCCTGCCAGGATAAACAGATTGAAAAGGTTCGAACCAATCATATTTCCGACAGCGATGTCGGCGTTCCCGATAGCTGCTGCTGAGAAACTGGTGGAGACTTCGGGCAGGGAAGTGGCTCCTGCTAGCAACAGTGTACCGACCATCATTCCACCCATTGCTGTTTTTGAACTGATGACATCAGCGTATTGGGACAGCTTGATGGACGCGAATACAGTGAGTGCAGCTGCTAATATAAAAATAACAAAAACCAAAAAAGTTCCTCCTCTTCAAATGTGCTCTGACCATGTGTACATGAGTTGAAGCTATTATTCTTCTTCTGGTTTTGCTCGGTAGGTACTGATATAAGAGACTCCTGAAAAAATATTCGGACGCTGCGCACCGGCAGGGGTTTCCGGTTTTGCAGAATGGGCTTGTGCAAACGCCTGCGACTCTTTCCATTTTTCGTAGAAAGCAGGAGACTCCCATTCGGTTAGGATAACATAAGTATCCGAATCGAGGGGGCGCAGGACTCGGAATGCAATATATCCAGGTTCGTTCTCAATGGCACCTGCCCGGTTTTTAAAGCGGTGTTCGAAAACAGGGCGGCCTTCGTCTGAAACGGGTACATTGTTGAAAACAAAAAAGCCTTTTTCCTTGAGTTCGCCTGTTCCATCTACCACTTCATAACGGCGCGGTGTTTGGAAAATTGTTTTCCCTTCTGATTCATGAATCATCAAAGTGGTATTTTCCCCTTGCATAAGGACCATTGTTTCCTCTGGGTACTTGTCGCGCATTTTTTTCATGTAATCGTAAGTTCCTGTGGTCATATAGAAATTCACTAATAACCCCTCCTATTAATAAAGAATGCTTTTATATATCCTTCCCTCTAGAAATCTACATGAAACAGGTATTGTCAATCAAGTGAAAGGATAAGCGTCTAATTTATGACAATTACGCTGGGAATCTATACAATAAAGGGCGGAACGTCTATAGTATAGACGGATATAGGAAGAGAAACAGCAGAGTAGAAGACCGAAGGGATGAAAAATTCATGACATTTAATGACACTTATCTTCGCGCAGCGCGAGGAGAAAAAACGGACCATGTACCGGTATGGTACATGAGGCAAGCTGGACGTTCGCAGCCGGAATACCGTAAAATCAAAGAAAAATATTCTTTGGAAGAAATCACGCATCAGCCGGAACTATGCGCATACGTGACCAAACTTCCTGTAGACCAGTACAACAACGACGCAGCGATTCTCTATAAAGACATCGTCACGCCGTTGCCTGCAATCGGAGTTGATGTAAAAATCAAGTCAGGAATCGGTCCTGTCATCGCTAACCCGATCCGCAGCATGGCTGACATTGAACGACTGGGTGAAATCAATCCTGAACAGGATGTCGATTATGTACTTGATACGATTCGTTTGTTGACGCAAGAGCAATTGAATGTGCCATTGATTGGATTTTCAGGTGCACCGTTTACTTTAGCCAGTTATATGATTGAAGGCGGCCCTTCGAAAAGCTACAACAAAACCAAAGCAATGATGGTATCAGAACCGGAGATGTGGTTTGCCTTAATGGACAAGCTAGCGGATACCATCATTCCTTACGTAAAAGCACAAATCAAAGCAGGCGCAAAAGCCATCCAAATTTTTGATTCATGGGTTGGTGCCTTGAATGTTGAAGATTATCGTATTTTCATCAAACCGGTAATGGATCGGATTTTTGCTGAACTTCGTACAGAAGGTGTACCATTGACGATTTTCGGTGTGGGCGCAAGCCATTTGGCAAAAGAGTGGCATGAGCTTCCTGTAGACGTAGTAGGACTAGATTGGCGCCTGCCGATTTCTGAAGCACGTTCGATGGGATTGACGAAGTCTCTGCAAGGCAATTTCGATCCGTCTTACTTATTGGCAGACTGGCCGGTAATTGAAGAACGGGCAAGAAAAATTTTGGATATGGGCATGCAAAGCGATGGCTATATTTTTAATCTTGGCCACGGAGTCTTCCCAGAAGTCAATCCAGATACATTGAAACGATTGACTTCATTTGTACATGAGTACAGCACTGCTCACAAAAGCAAGTTAAAATAAGAAGAAAATTCATTTTGAGGTGATTATGTTGAAAAAGACAATGGGATTATTAGTAATGGCATATGGAACGCCATATTCAGAAGATGATATTGAACGTTATTACACACATATCCGCCGCGGCCGAAAGCCGAGCGAAGAAAGCCTGGAAGACCTGCGCAGCCGCTATAAAGCGATCGGCGGTCTTTCACCACTGGCAAAAATTACAAAAGACCAAGCAGATGGTCTATGCGAGCGCTTGAATGGAGTCCAGGATGAAATTGAATTTAAAATGTATCTGGGCTTGAAGCATATTGAGCCTTTCGTTGAAGATGGCGTCGAAGAAATGAGAAAAGACGGAATTACGGAAGCAATTTCAATCGTCCTTGCACCGCATTTTTCTACTTTCTCTGTAAAGTCATATAATGGACGTGCAGCAGAAGCTGCTGAAAAAGCAGGAATCTCCTTAACATCGGTTGAAAGCTGGTACACGGAACCAAAATTCATCCAATATTGGAGCGAAAAAGTAAGTGAAGCATTCGCTGAAATGTCAGAAGAAGAACGGGCGAAATCTTGCCTGATTGTTTC
>JASLAI010000324.1 GCA_030147225.1 Planococcus sp. (in: firmicutes)
AAAATAAAAAACACAACGAATTGTTGTGTTTTAGAAATTATTGAGAATCCAATGATGTTTCGCTGACTGATATTCTGTTCCATTCAACTGGATTGTGTCCGGGAATTTTGCCACCTGTCAATAAAGCTGAAGATAGCTGCAAGCAATAGGAACATGCTGACTGAAGTGTACCAGGGGAATTCTGAAATAGCCTGGCCAAAAGCGGTATAGAGAACTGCTGGTGCGATAAGGCCTAAAGCAGAAATGGCCATGTATTCTTTTCGAGATTTAGTCATTTCCATCAAATAGAGCGACAGCAAATGAAAATGGACGAAAGGCATGATGCGCAAGATCATCACTTGGGCTACAGATAAGGTACGGTCAGGAAAAATCTTGTCTTTTAAGCGGGACATCTTTTCCCGGAATTTCGGAAATTTATTGACCAGCATATAAGAAATCAGACTCATTAAGGTAAGCCCGATAAACGACAAAAATGCACCTTCAACAAAACCGAACAAATAACCCCCAGCAATACATATTGCAATGACCGGCAGGAACAGCAGCGGACGCAATAAATGCAAAAGAATAAAAAGAAATGGAGCCAGCCAGCCGACATTGTCCATGAAAACTTCGAGGGATTGATCGAATTGATCCATACGATTCCGACCTCTCTAAAAGTGATTGCTAATAAGGTAGGATAATCCAAATAGCAGGCAAAAGCAAGGAGTATGAATGATTTTATTGGAATTAGGTTTAAGCCTTCTACTCTAATGGGAAAAAGAAAATAGTTTAAGAAAAACTGAAACTGCCGCATTGGTCTCTATATAGAATAGCGGCGGCAAAAGTGGAAGGAAGAGAATATGAAAAGAAGCTTGAGAATAGCAAGTGCATTTATTGGAATTGTCGTAGGGGCAGGCTTTGCTTCCGGACAGGAAATTTTGCAGTACTTCACAAGCTTTGGTTATTGGGGAATTGGAGCAGTCCTGGTGGCAGCAGTATTATTTGGTTATTTAGGAATGGTGTTGACACGTCTCGGCAGTCGGATGCAAACCACTTCTCATGAAGATGCAGTTTACGCCATAAGCGGCAAAGTACTTGGGAAAGTGATCGATTATACATTGATCATCACTTTATTTGGAATTTTAGTGGTAATGATCGCGGGAGCAGGATCGATTTTCTCCCAGCAATTCAACATGGCTCCGGCATTTGGCCGTAGCATTATGATCATCCTCGTTATTTTCACCATTATGCTGAATGTAAAAAAAGTGATTGCAATCATCGGCAGCATCACACCATTTTTAGTCCTGTTAGTTGTTGGAATTACTGTCTACAGTCTATTGACGATGACTTCAAGTTTTACGGAATTGGAGCCGATTGCTAGAGAACAATTGTCTTCGACCCCTCATTGGCTATTATCTGCTGTCAATTATGTATCACTGGCCATCGCACTCGGAGCTTCAATGTCCCTAGTAATGGGCGGAGCAGAAAAAGATGAGAAAGTTGCAGCACGCGGCGGTTTGATTGGCGGGCTTGGTTTTGGTGTATTGATCTTATTAAGTTATTTAGCCATTTTTTCAAAAGTGGGTGTCGTAGGCTCTTCGGATTTACCGATGTTGGCACTTGCCGATAACATTTCTCCGATATTGGGCATCATCATGTCAATTGTCATTTTCGCGATGATTTATAATACAGCTGTTAGCATGCTCTTGTCGTTCTCAGCACGCTTTATGGAAATTGGAACCAATCGCTTTCGCATGTTTGTCATTGTTGCAGGGGCAGCAGCATTCCTATTAAGTTTCCTAGGATTTACTGCACTCGTCAATTGGTTCTATCCAGTGATCGGATATCTTGGCCTATTATTGGTAGGTGCTTTGATTGTCGCAGATATCCGCAAAGTCGGGAAACCTGCAAAAAAATAAACGTTAGTAGACCAGCTGCCGCTATAGAGGCAGCTGGTTTTTGTGCTATATTCAAGCTAGCCAGCAGCGGGAAGTGCTGTTTGAAAAGAGGGATCGTATGAAGATACTGATTGTCGGTGCAGGAGCAATGGGCTGCTTATTCGGTGGACGTTTAAAAGCTCAGCATGCTGAAGTTGTTCTCTATAACCGGAACAACCCGCACGTGGAAAAAATCAATAAGAGCGGATTAACGATTGTTGAACGCGATAATAAAGAAACGTCCATCCCAGTGACTGTTGTGCAGGAAGTGTCAAAGACAGTTGCTTATGATGTTGTTTTGGTATTGGTGAAAGCCCACGCTACTCAAGTGGTTATGGACACAATGAAAGGCTCATTTTCTCATGAGACGCTGCTTATCACCATGCAGAATGGCCTTGGAAACTTGGAAACCCTCAAGAAGCTTTTTCCAAACAATCCGGTAGTTGCAGGTACGATGGGATGCGGCGCAAGTGTGGAACGTGACGGGCGAATTCTTCACAGAGGGTGGGGCATGAACTACATTGGCCAAGCTGAAGGTGCGGAAGCACAAGAAAAACTGGGAACGTTCATTAGCCTTCTGAATCGCTCGGAACTGAAAACGGAATTGGCAGAAGATGTCCAAAGCGTCATCTGGAATAAGTTGTTTGTAAATGTTGCGTTCAATTCGCTGACTGCATTGACCCGATTAAGAAATGGTGACATTTTGAACACGGATGAAGGCCAGACCTTATTACGGAATGTCGTGAACGAGGCGGTTATGGTGGCAAAAGCGGAAGGAGTTTCTGCAGATTCTGAGAAAGTCATCTCTACTTGTTTGAAGATGGGCAGAGAAGACATAGGTGCCAATAAATCCTCCATGCTGATGGATATTCTGCATAAACGAAAAACGGAAATCGATGCCATCAATGGAGCCGTAACAAAAATCGGCAAAAGGCATGGCCTCGAGACTCCATACAATGAAATGATTACAGGGATCCTAAAAGTTATCGAAGCGAATTATGAACTACAAGTCGACTAACTTGCAGTGGATTCTGCTATACTTATGGGATATTGTCCTGAAGAAAAGGGCAGATAAGGACGGGATGAATTGAATCGATTAACTGCAACAGGTGACTATATCTATACCTACGCTTATACGAATGATGAAGAGGCATTATGCCGACTGGAAATGCGCTCTTTTTTTGGAAAAGATACGAATGATAAAATTATCAAGAGCGGGGTGGAGATCGAGCCAAGCCGAAGTCCGTTCATCAAAGAACGAATTGAATTGTTTTTTGAAGGCGAGACATTACAGGACATTCTGGAGCAATCTGCGGCAGTTGATATGGCTGATGCCACATTCAAAGTCATTTTTCTGAAGATTAATGGCTTGTCGGAAGAGGATCAAGTGGATTACCTTGGAAAGCGGGATATTGAGCGGCAGATCGGGTCGGCTATTACCGGCGAAGCAGATGTTCATCATCCGGATATTACATTCGGGTTGATTCCTTTCGAGGGGCGTTGGTATTTCGGGCGCTATCTCCAAAGCGAACCAGTCTGGTTCAAACACATGAAAAAACCCAGAGAATATTCAACCGCCCTCAGCACCCGTGTCGCTCGGGCTGTAGCGAATATAGCGGTTCCAGCCCCCAAAGGCGTTA
>JASLAI010000340.1 GCA_030147225.1 Planococcus sp. (in: firmicutes)
CAGGAAAGCGAAGCTGATTTGCGAAATATCAACTAGCAAACAAACTATTAACCAACACCAAAAACCCGCATAGAATAAATATTCTACACGGGCTGTCTGTTCTTTTATAAAGCTGAGTTATCAACAAGCTCTAATTCAAACTCCATTAATTCTCCGTCGCGATAAGCACTTACTGTCATCGTATCGCCAATTTCTTTTTCATTGTATAAATGCTGGCGCAGTTCGATGATATCCGCTACTGGCACACCATCCATCTCCACGATAACGTCAAACTGCTCCATGCCCGCAGCAGCTGCCGCCGACCCATCCACTACAGAATTGACCACTACGCCTTCTGTAACATCTTCAGGCAAGTTTAGCGTCTCTTCTCGGTCTACACGAGGTACTTGGATCAAATCCATCAGTGTAATACCCATAGACGGGCGAATCATTTCTCCATTTTCCTCAATTGAGCTAATGACAGGCATCGCTGAATTAATCGGGATGGAAAATCCGATGCCTTCTACAGACGATGTGGCAATTTTCATCGAGTTGATGCCGATCAGCTGACCAGCCAAATTGACCAATGCGCCGCCGCTGTTGCCTGGGTTGATGGCCGCATCAGTCTGCAGCACTTCAGCCTGCCAGTCTTCTTGGCCATCCCCATTTAAATCTACCGGAACCGCACGATCCGTTCCCGATACCACACCGGTTGTCACCGATCCGGAAAAATCTAAGCCAAGCGGATTTCCGATGGCAATGACTGTCTCTCCTTGTTTCAAGGCATCCGAATCACCGAATTGGGCAACCGCCTGCACTTTGGCTCCATCCATTTCAAGAACAGCAAGATCAGTCCAAATATCGCTTCCTACTACCGTTGCTTCCACTTTAGAACCATCCGATAAAGTTACTTCGATTCCGCTGGCGCCGTCAATCACATGATGATTGGTGACTACATGCGCCGTGCCGTTTTCATTTTTATAAATCACGCCTGAGCCCGTACCGACAGCTTGTTCTTGTTCAGCTTGTGGCGATTGCGACCAAAAATCCCCGGCTGTCTGAAGATTGGTGACTCCCACCACTGCATCCGCTGCAATCTCGACCGCTTCTGTTACATCTGTGGTGATGTCGACCGAAACTGATTCAGAGCGTCCTTCAGACTCCTGTTGAACGATCTGCGTTTCACTGCCATTCTCCGGTATCAAGCTTGGCATCGAATAAAACAATAACCATACCAATAAAGCACCTGCTGCCACTCCTGCTAGACCTGCAGCAAATGTGCCTACACGGCTCGGCTTCTGCCTGCCGTTCGGCGTTTGATTGTAATAGCCCATTGCGTTCATCCTTCCTCTTTTTCTACCTCTTTACCCCGCTTTAACAATCTGTAAGACTCGAAGGAAATAAAGTTCCCTGATTGAAGTTCTCTATAACCTCAGTTTAGAAAGTTAAAGCAGACAAAGCAAGCTGGAGGAATCATGTTCATGCTTTAGACAAAAACAGCCGGAAGCTTTTTGGCTTCCGGCTGATGTTACACAAGAATTAATTTGGTTGGCACATTGGCATCGGTATCAAGAAGATCAACATACTCTCCAACGATGATGCCTTTTGTCTGCAAGGTCTGTTCGACGCTCATACGCGCCAAATCCTTCATATTATTGTCTTTACTCAAATGCGACAAGTAGATGCGCGTTGGCTTTTCAGCGAGCACTTCGCTCATGGCTACTGCTGCGTCTTCGTTTGAAACGTGGCCGACGTCGCTCAAAATCCGCCGTTTGACAGACCATGGATAGCGGCCCATCTGCAACATGCCGACATCATGATTACTCTCAAATACGTAGGAGTCTGATCCCTGAATGACACCTTTCATCCGGTCACTGACGTAGCCGGTATCGGTGATCAGCGACAGCTTGCGTCCATTTGCATGGAAGACATAGAACATTGGATCTGCCGCATCGTGAGAAACGGCAAACGATTCGATATCCATAGAACCAAACGTCTTGATGGTGTCCATCTCGAAATGAAAACGCTGTTCTATCGGAATCGCTCCGACCAAGCCGTCCATCGCCGTCCAGGTTTTGGCATTGGCATAAATGGGCACCTTATGTTTGCGTGCCACAATTCCGAGCCCTTTAATATGGTCACTGTGTTCATGCGTAACCAGTATGCCATCCAAGTCGCTCATTTTTTTGCCGATTGCTGCAAACAGTTCTTCCATTTTGCGTCCGCTGAGTCCTGCATCGACTAAAAAGGAATGTTCCCCGTTTTCTATATAAGTGGCATTGCCGCTTGAGCCGCTGGCTAATACACTGAATTGCATAGCAAAATCTCCTTATTCTTCTTCCTCTTGTTGTTTGTTCAACTCGATCACGCCGTCTTTTACTGCGTTTACGAAATAGTCCTGGCGGCTGCCGTCTGCAAGCTCTGCTTGAATATGCCAGGTCGGTACAAACATTTGCCGATTTTCAGATACTTGAACATGCACCGAATAACCCAATTCCGTTTTAATGATTTTCGTTTCACGTTCCAGCATATTTTTTTGATAAAGCGTATGAATCGCTCGAATTGGGGTCACCAATTTTTTGGGCTCCTGATTTTCAATAATATCGGTATACATCGTTTGCTCGTACCGAATGATATTGCCTTCACTGTTCCAGTAAACCGTTACTTTTCCATCTTTGCTTAAATAAAGAACATCGTCATCAAAAGACTGAAAAAAGACTGCTTTATTTTGTTCGCTGTCAATTTCCCAAAGTTCATAGGAAGTACCTTGATGGACGTTTCCCTCAACGAAAGAAGTCAATGCTTCGGCACTTTCGACGTCACCTGTCAGGGAAACAGGTTTTTCAAAGGCGACCAATAGTTGTTTGCCGCCTTGAATATTAACCTGAACATTTTCTTTCGGTGCTTCTTTAGCAGTGAATAATTTTGTTTCACCGCGAATATAAGGCTTGTTCACAATATTTTCCGGCAGGTTCGGATAAGTGATGTCATCAACACTCATTTTTTCTTCTACCGAAGATTCCGAAAGGACTTCTGTGTTTTTCGATTCCGTGTAACGGTCCAAATACAGAGAATACAGGAAGACGTTCAAAATGGAAAAGACAATGATAAAGATCGTCTTGGTTTTATTCCAATCCAAGTATACTCCCTCCTGTCAATTCGCTCGTCAGTTCTGTCCAAACGCCATTTATTTTAAAATACCAGGCTGGTTCAAAAATCATCACAGAATCCCCTTCGCTTCTCATCAAGCTATAAGCAGGCGTAATATCCGTTACAGTCGATAAATCCTGGTCATCCAATTGTTCGAGGGCGTTTAGAATATCTTTTCCTGACATCAGTACGGCCGTTCTTTTTTCCAGTTCGTAATCCAGCTGATACATTGGACGAATATACCTGTAAGCCTGCTCTACACCCGAATCAGACCCCCATGTAATGTCCAAGCCCGTGGTTGTAGTTGGGCTGAAAACGGGTAAATCGGCTACATATAATTGATACTTAATTTGTTGGGTCACCGAATTCATTCCGGCATACAAATACTTATCCGTCCATCCACCATGGGCATTGATATAGCCAAAAGAATCGAACAACAAATCTGAAGGAATTGCTGGATCCGTGGTTTCAGCTTTCGGCTGAATGTAGCTGATGCTTTTGGTGCCCGGATTTTCCCTTATAAAGGCTCCGGCGTCATCCATGTATTCCTGCGTCGTTAAATCAGCTGACAATCCTAATTCTGGGCTCTCCAATAAAGCTTCAGCAAATAATGATGTCGATGTGTCATCCACATAATAATTAATGCTTTCTCCCTCAAATTCGCCTTCCTGTACATAAATCGGCAGATCTCCAATTTTGTCGTTCATAACATACTGCTCATATTCAGCAGCCTCACTCAAAATTTCCGTCTGGAATTGCCTTAAATCTTCTGCCGGAATAGCAGCTTTATAAATTCTTCCTGATAAAGTATTAATGAAATAAAGAGCCGGTCGGTCATTAGCGGGAGCTTCCCATTCGATAACAATCCGGTCAAATGATGATTCGGGAATCGCCGTATCTACAATATTCGTAATCGAATCAAATACAGGGAACGGAACTAGTCCCGGATAATAGATGACTGCCCGGTTCGAGCTGTGCATATAAGATTTCAGTGTGTCAAGAGGCGCTTCTTCCTGCACCACTCTGACATCCTGAATCTCCCATCGCTCTAAAGCATCGATTAATGTTTGAATATTGTCTTGTTCGATAGTACCGGTAACTTTATCTTTATTATGGAACAGCAGTTTTACAGGCCGAACAACTTCTTCTGTATTCTTGGTTTCTGCTATCGGCTCGTCAACGGTAGTTGATGGTTCAATTGTGTCATGTGTCGGAGTGAAGGTCCAAATAGTAAAAGTCAATGCCAGACTGAGCAGGATCAGTAAAAGTAACGCAAACGATTTAATTTGCTCTACATATTTCAATCCCACTCACTCCCATCGTCCGTTTCAAAAGGCAGCGTAAAGAAAATGGTCGTACCTTTTCCATACTTGCTCTCCGCCCAAATGACGCCTCCGTGTGCATTGATCATTTCTTTCGAAATGGCCAATCCTAAACCTGTACCACCCATTTCACGGGATCGGGCGCGGTCGACGCGGTAAAAACGATCAAAAATGCGGTCTACGTTCTCTTTCGGGATCCCCATCCCTTGATCACTGATTTGGATCAATAAAAATCCTTCTTCAACAGTCATGGTAAAGCGTACTTTGCCGCCTTCCGGAGAATATTTCAGCGCATTGGATATGATATTATCAATTACCTGCGTCAGCTTATCCGGATCGATTTCTACAAAATACTGTTCTTTTGGCAAATGCCGTTCAAAGCGTACTTTTTGTGACTTCGACATTTCGAAACGATCAATGATGCGGTTGAAAAAGACCGTGAACTCAACCATTTCTTTGCTCATTTCTGTTTCACTGGAATCCATTTTCGATAATTTCAGCAAGTCATTGACGAGCCGGATCATCCGCTCTGTTTCTGTCTGTGTGACATTTAAAAAATTTGGCGCCAAATTTGGATCCTGCCATGCACCATCAGCCAAAGCCTCTAAATAACTGCGCATAGTGGTCAAAGGCGTCCGCAATTCATGCGATACATTGGCCACAAATTCGCGGCGCTCCATATCGATTTTTTCTTGCTCTGTGTTGTCATGCAGAACGGCAATCAAGCCGTTGACAAAGCCTGTCTCTTTTTGGATAACCGAAAATGTCGTCCGCAACAATGTGCTTTGTTCATGTGAACCAAAATCCAGTGTGACAGCCTCTTTCATATCAATCAGATCTTCAAAGGTATATTCCTCTTCCAGCCCCAATATGCTTGTTACCGGCCGGTTGATGACCGTTTCACGTGAAACATTCAGCAAGTGAAGTGCCGGATCATTTATGAGGATAATTCGGCCTCTTCTATCGGTCGACAGTACCCCATCCGTCATATTGGAAAGAACAGATGCCAGTTTGCGGCGTTCGCTTTCCGTAGACTGCTGGGATTCCTGCAGCCTGTTCGTCAGATGATTGAAAGCGCGGGCAAGCTGGCCGATTTCATCATCACTATACACACGTACTTTGCGCGAGAAATTTCCTTTGGCCATCGCTTGAGCCTGCCTCCGCATATCCGCAATCGGCCGTGAAATCGTTTGGGCCACCAAAATTCCTAAAATCGCTGTAATGACCAGAGAAATGGCCGTACCCACTGCCAAAATCGAGTTGATGTCATCCATTTGGTCATAGACATTCTCAATTTCCGCTACGACATACAAGGTACCGAGAACTTCTCCGCCTGCTGCAACAATCGGCTGTGTCCGCACCCATATGCGTTCTTCGCTTTCCTTATCAACATAGGTCTGCTCCATTTCGGTTTCACCGATGATCGTTTGCCTCACTAGATCGTTTGTCGAACGTTGGCCGACCAATGACTGGCTTTCAATAACCGAAGATGCCAGGATGCTGTAACGTGTGTTGACGACACGTATTTCATTGATATCGTCCGATTGAAAACCATACAATACAGTGCGCAAGGTTTGTTCGAGCGTCAAATCTTCATCTGTACGCTCTTTAATCATTTCTTCCCGCACACTAAACTCAATAATTTCCATTCGGTCTCTAATAGAGCTTTCAAAGTTCCCTTTTAGAGTCTCTTCAAGCTGCTGGGCAAAATACAGTCCGATAATCTGCATCGCCAGCAGAATCAATAGAATATAGATTAAGACAAATTTTACATGTATTGATTTTAAAACATTTACTTTTGACATTCAGCTACTCCTGTTCGGGATTCCGCAAATAATACCCTACGCCGCGTCG